>JBIQMB010000268.1:0-5558 GCA_044463745.1 Chitinophagaceae bacterium
TATAAAACGCAGAATAATTATAACAGTCATAAATTGAAGTTCGGAAATCAGCTTAATAACAATATGTTTTATACGCTGAATCTCGGATTATCTGTTCCTTTATTTAATGGTTCCTATGTCAGGAGCCAGATTAAAGTGGCAGAGATTAATTACAGATCGGCCCGGCTAAATGAACAAAAGACCAAAACGCAGTTGCAGCAGGCCATTGAAAGGTCATGGGTTAACCTGGTTTCATCATACGATAAATATAACTTGCTGAATGAGCAGGTTAAGTCTTTCGACGAATCATTTCGTATTGCGGAGGTCAAGTTCAATGAAGGGGTGCTTACTTCAGTAGATTATCTGGTAGCTAAAAATAACCTTGACAGAGCCAAAAGCAACCTGATTATTTCCAGGTACGATTTTATTCTGAGAGAAAAAATACTGAACTTTTATGCAGGCAAATAATTTCTTCAGTAAGTAGAAAATAAGATTAAAAACATTTGGTAAAACCTCCATCCACAGGCAGGTTGACGCCGGTGATATAGGATGCTGAAGGTGAACAAAGGAAAGCCACTACAGCCCCAAAGTCATCGGGCTCACCAATTCTGCGCATCGGAATTCCCGCAGCCATTTGTTTGTCCACCTCTTCAAATGACTTGCCGGTGGCCTCAGATTTATTTTTCATTAAGGAAATGTATCTTTCTGTACGTGTATAACCGGGCAGTACATTATTAACGGTGATGCCGTACGGGCCTACCTCTCCGGCCAGCGTTTTAGACCAGCTTGCTACCGCACCCCTAACTGTATTAGACACGCCGAGACCGGCGATGGGCTCCTTCACAGAAATGGAAACAATATTTATAATTCTGCCAAAACCTGATTTTTTCATGCCCGGCACAACAGCTTGCACCAGGATCTGGTTGCATATAAGATGTCGGTTTAATCCATCTATAAATTCTTTGGAACCCACTTCCAATATGGGACCACCTTTTGGCCCACCGGAATTATTGATGAGGATATCTACCTTATTTTTTTTAATGTGATCTTGTATGGCATGCTCTACCTGTTCAGGAAAATCGAAATCTGCTACCAGATAACCATGATTCTGCCCTCTGGAGGTATCTAACTTTAGCAATGCTTTTTTCAATTTTTCTTCATTTCTTGAGAACAGGGTAATATTGGCTCCCAGTTGAGATAACTCAATGGCAGATGCCAGTCCGAGCCCTTGCGAACTGCCGCAAACAATTGCATTTTTGCCGGTTAAATCTAAGTTCATATTTCAATTTTTAACGCAGTGAAGATAAAGGCTTCTCAAAATAAATTTTCCATTGATTTATTTTTGTGGAAAATCCCAAACTTTAACTCATTAAATATGCCAATCATGAAATGATACCGATTGGTTAAAGTTTTGATTGTGTATAACTGCTTTAAATATTTTATTTTAAATTTCTTTTTTTTGCGACAAACTAACATTCAGAATGGCGGATAAAGATTTATTTGATTATAACGAAGACTCTATCAAGAGTCTCGACTGGAAAGAGCACATCCGGTTGCGTCCGGGTATGTACATCGGTAAGCTGGGCGACGGCAGCAGTGCCGATGATGGCATATATGTATTGCTCAAGGAAGTGGTTGATAACTGCATAGATGAGCACACCATGGGATTTGGCAAACAGATTAATATTAATATTGAGAACAAACAGGTTACTGTACGCGATTACGGCCGCGGCATTCCTCTGGGTAAGGTGGTAGATGTGGTATCAAAAATCAACACAGGAGCCAAGTACGATAGCAAAGCTTTTCAGAAAAGCGTGGGGCTTAACGGTGTGGGAACCAAAGCAGTGAATGCGCTCAGCCAGTATTTCAAAGTAACATCGGTAAGAGATGGCAGGCAAAAAACAGCAGAATTTGAGCGCGGGCAACTGGTCAACAATAAGAAAGAAGAAAAAACGACGGAGGGCAATGGTACGCTGGTAACCTTTGTTCCGGATGAAAAAATATTTAGAAATTATCGTTACCTGAATGAGTTTATTGAAAACCAGTTCTGGAATTATTGTTACCTGAATGCAGGATTGGTCATTAATTTCAATGGTAAAAAATTTGTCAGTAGGAACGGTCTTCTTGACCTGCTGCAAAGAAAGACAAACGAAGATGAGCTCAGGTACCCGATTATTCACCTCAAGGGCGAAGATATCGAGGTAGCTATTACACATAACAATGATTATGGTGAAGAATATTATTCCTTTGTCAATGGTCAGTTTACCACACAGGGAGGTACACATCTGGCCGGATTCAGGGAAGCATTTGTAAAAACTATCCGCGATTTTTATAAAAAAGATTATGACTATTCTGATATCCGTGGAAGCATCTGTGCAGCAATCAGTATCAGGGTACAGGAGCCTGTTTTTGAAAGTCAGACGAAGACAAAATTAGGCAGCACGCTGATGTATGAAAAAGGGCCGGCAGTTAAAACCTTTATCAGTGATTTTCTGGGCAAAGAATTGAACAACTTTCTTCACCGTACACCGGAAACCGCAGATGCACTAAAGAGAAGAATAGAGCAGAGTGAGCGGGAAAGAAAGGATATGGCCGGAATTAAAAAACTGGCTAACGAGCGAGCCAAAAAGGCGAACCTGCATAATAAGAAATTAAGAGATTGCCGTTATCATTTTAATGAAATAACCGAAGGAAAAAATAAAGAAGCAGAGAACGAAAAAAGACTCGAATCAACCTTATTCATTACAGAGGGTGACAGTGCCAGCGGCAGCATTACCAAAAGCCGAAATGTGGAGACCCAGGCAGTATTTAGTTTAAGAGGTAAGCCATTGAACTCTTTTGGGCTGACAAAAAAAATTGTTTATGAAAATGAGGAATTCAATCTGCTACAACATGCACTTAACATTGAGGCGGGCTACGAAGACCTCAGGTACAATAAAGTCGTAATAGCTACCGATGCCGATGTGGATGGTATGCACATCAGGCTATTGCTCATGACTTTTTTCCTACAGTTTTTCCCCGAACTGGTTAAAAATGGGCATGTTTATATTTTAGAAACCCCGCTTTTCAGAGTTAGAACCACTCCCGGAAAAGGGAAGGGAAAACAAGAAACAGTTTACTGCTATGATGAGGCCGAGAAACAGGCAGCCGTTGCCAGGTTTGGTGGCAAACCCGAGATAACGCGGTTTAAAGGTTTAGGAGAGATTTCACCTGAAGAGTTTGGCAAGTTTATTGGCGAAGAAATGCGTTTACAGCCGGTAATGCTTCTGCCAGAAATGCACATTCAGCAAATGCTTGAATATTTTATGGGCAAAAATACACCTGAAAGACAAGAGTTTATTATTGATAACCTTAGAGTAGAAATGGATCTGGCTGAAGAACCGGAAGGCCAATTAATTTAATAGAAAATGTTACATATCGTTTTTAGTAAGGAGGATGCGCAGGCACTGGAAAAAAGTTTTGAGCTGGACGAATCTTTATCCGGAGATATTATCGTTTTGGAAGAAGACTGGTCGATTGGCCCGATTATGGGCACCATCAACAGCGAAGGAGTAACAACGAGCCGGAGCGAGTGGATGGCAAATCTTTTTAAAGTAAATGCCGGGGAGGATGATCCCTTGGGGGGTATTCCTCAGTATTTGAATGAAAACCCTGACGCAGACGCCTGGTTATGGATGGCACCCAATGCGAAGAGTGTATGCGGTTATTATTTTCTAATCAGTAAACTGATGGAATATAAGGGCCGGGTTTTTACTCTTTGGTTAAATAACCTTCCATTCATCAACGAAAAGGGGCAAATTTTTTATCCGCAATATTTAAGTGAAATTCCACCGCGAGAGTTTGTAAAAGCCAAAAAGCTGGCTCAGGAAGTATCGGGAGCTACTTTTGAAACAGATATTGACGAATGGAAAAAATTGCAAAAAGAGAATAAGAAACTGCGGATTTTGGAAGGCGCTAAAAAAATAGCAGGAAAAGAGGAGACATTCCTTGATAAGGAAATTCAGAATATAGCAGGTAATGAATGGCAGAAAAGCCACAAAGTTTTAAGCCAGTTAGGGGCTAAAATGAAAGTATCGGTTAGCCGGCTTTTCTTGGTCTGGCGAATCAGGGAGTTGATTCAGTCAGGCGCACTGGAAGGTAAGGGCGATTGGCCTTCGAGTGAGACCTTCGATTTAAGGAAAAAGCAATCAGTAGAATCCGCCATACATGAGTAAATATTTAATCACCGGTTTGGGGAATCCGGGACCGGAATATGAGCATACCCGACACAACATTGGTTTTGATGTGGTGGATGCCTTTGTATCCCGGCATGGTGGCAGCTTTCGGACAGACAGGCTGGCGCGTGTGGCTGAAGTGAGTTGGAAAGGTAGAAAATTCATTTGCATAAAGCCTTCTACTTTTATGAATCTGAGCGGCAGGGCTGTAAAATATTGGCTTGATAAGGAAAAAATTGGCATTCAGCAATCGATCGTTGTGGTGGATGACCTGGCATTGCCCTTGAATAAATTAAGACTGAGGAGGGGTGGAAGTGATGCGGGGCATAATGGGCTAAAGGATATTGCTATGGTACTTGGCACTTCAGAATACCCCAAGCTAAGATTTGGGATAGGCAATGAATTTCCGAAAGGTATGCAGATTCAGTTTGTTCTTAGCAGATGGAACACTGAGGAGTTGGGTTTGGTGAAGCTGAAAATAGAGAAATGCGTGGATGTAATTCAGGATTGGTCTGTTATTGGAATCGAAAAAACCATGAGCCAAACAAATAATATTGTGATTAAATCTGAGATAGAATAATTACTTTTCATTTTCTTTATATATTTTCGCTTCTAAATCCTAAGAGAAGCTATTTTAATCTGCTTGATTATGAAGATATTTTGCATCGGACGAAATTATGTTGAACATGCCTCTGAGTTGGGTAATGCAATACCACAGGAGCCTGTGTTGTTTATGAAGCCAAAGAATGCGCTGATTCTGAATCATTCTCCTTTTTATTATCCGGAATTTACAAACGAACTTCATTATGAAGTAGAGTTTGTGGTGAGGATAAATAAAAATGGAAAGTATGTGCAGCCGAAGCATGCCTTGAATTATATAAATGCCGTTTCAGTTGGAATAGATTTTACAGCTCGCGATATTCAGCGTGAATTAAAACAAAATGGTCTGCCATGGGAGAAGTCGAAGTCGTTTGACAATTCAGCAGCCATTGGGGATTTGGTGGAATACAAAAACGGCTCAGGCGTTAAGAACCTTGCGTTTTCATTGCGTAAAAATGGAGAAGTTGTTCAACAGGGAAACACGAATGACATGATTTTTTCTGTTGAAGATATCATCTCTCATATTTCCAATTTCTTCTCTTTAAATATTGGGGATCTGATCTTTACCGGCACACCAGCCGGAGTAGGTGAGTGTGTGGTGGGGGATAAACTGGAAGCTTTTTTGGGAGATCAGCGGTTGTTGGAAATAGAGGTTAAATAAGTTATTTCAATTCCCATGATTGCTTGTCATTTGTAGATGGGAAAATTTAGTTTCGAATGATGAAATTAGCTTCATTCATTTGCCAGTCTGTTGAGATGGAGGAT
>JBIQMB010000269.1:0-5548 GCA_044463745.1 Chitinophagaceae bacterium
AAATTAATAGGTCCATCCATGGCTTCCATGCCATTTTGCATGAGCCAGCTTCGTGCTACATCAAACAGCATATCGGCAGCTATTTGATCGTTAATGCACTCGAAAAAACCAACCCCTCCGGTCTTCTGATCATCGCCCATGTTTTTATACCGCCTGTTTACAAAAGCGGCGATGCGGCCGATGTACTCACCATCATTGCTTTGCAGAAGCCATCTTTTACAGTAACCAAAACGAAAGGCTTTGTTCTTTTTGGGATCAAATACATTGTTGATGTCTTTATCCAATGGCCTTATGTAATGCGGATCTTCTTTATATATTTTCAAAGGCATATGAAGAAACTCCTTTGCCAGCGATGGGTTGATAACTTCTACTAATTCCATAATCTTTTGATACCAATTGGTTGATAGAACGGATGCAAAAGTAAGGCATCTGAATTTTTAATTGGATTTTAGAAAGAATGGAGGAAATGGAATGAAAAAGGACTGCAAGTTTTTTCAACTGACTATATAGGGGACTCATAGTCTCTATGCCATCAAATTGGTAAGTATGGCGCCACTTTAGCGGAAAGCAGAAATCAAAGAGTTGACTGGCTTGGGGCAATGGTAAGATTTCAAAAAGTTGCAAAAAAACGGGCAGCCCATGCTACCCGTTTTTGCTTTCTATAGGGGATGTCGTTCTAAATTATTTTTTAATAAAAACAATGGAGTTAGGCCCTACTCCCGGATCTACCGAAAAAGAAAATTTCTGCTTTCCTTCTTTATCAAAGCAATAGACTTTTCCGGGCGAAACGTAATCAATCATATCACCAACATACACATCTCCATTGGCCGGGTCTATATTTAATCCGTAAGGGATATTGATTTTTGTGCCATCGGTTACAAAGTTGGAAGAGGTCGGCGTAAGGTTCGTAGTGCTGATTATCTGCACATTTGGCGAGCCCAGATAACCGCCCGTTGCATACAGCTTTCCGTCAAAATATTTAAGCTTTGCTACAGCCAGTTCTGAAGATTTCACGATGCTGTTGTTTCCGGTATTTATTTTTACCAGTCCCGGTTTGATATCTCCGTAATCGCCAATGAAGCCCACGTAGATATTTCCTGCATCATCAGCTTCGACAGCCCCGGGATTTTTACCCACTTTTATTTTCGAAACTTCAGCCAGCGTATTCAGGTCGATAACCGAAACCGTGGAGTCGTATCCGGGCGTTATGCCACCAGAATTGGTTACATACAATTTATTGCCCGAAACGACCATCTGTTCGGGGTTGGCACCCACTGTAATCTGCTTGGTGATAGCCAAAGTAGCGGTATCAATAACGGCCACGCTTCCACTCCAGCAAGAAACAAAGACATATTTTCCATGAGATGTAATGTGCCTTGGCGTAAGCGGCTGCCCGTTTGTGTCTTTCAGGTCTATTTTCTTTACACTCTTAGCGGTTCCTGCATCAGCTACTTCCAAGTAGCTCGATACATTCATAACTATGTACAACTTGCCGCCGTACAAAATCATGTCATTTCCGGTATCGCCCAGGCCACTGCCATTCACATTTTTGTAATAATCGGTGGTAGCTTTTTTATCCGAAAAGTCGTAATAGGTCAATGTAGTGTTATTGGCTCCAAAGTTTCCTTCATTCAGCGTATATACGCCGGAGGTAACCTTCGGTTTTTCAGGTTGTTTTACTTCATCTTTGTTACATGAAACGGTTAATACGATAGTTAACAGGGTTAGGATTGAAAAGTGAATTTTCTTCATGATGCTTATTTATAAATTATAAAATGATATACTGATTTTAAAGTTTCGGCCCGGCATAGGAAAGTAACGGACTACATCAAACCGGCTGTCTGTAATATTGTTTAATTCTGCCTTGATGGCCGATCTGAATTTTGTGAATTTGATTTCCCGGTTCAATGAAATATCATGTGTAAACCAGGCTGGCAGCAGGTTTGTGGGACCATTAGATCGTTGGGCAAACCTCTTTCCGGAGAATAACATACTGTACCCGGCCGACCAGTCTCGGATACCCAATATAAGCAGGGCCGAGCCTGAATGATCGGGTGTGTAGGGAATTTTGTTTTTGTAGGTAGATAGCTCGCGGTCCGTGATGTCAAGGGCATTTTGCCAGGTGTAGGCAAGGCGTAAAAAGAGGTTCAAGGTAGATGAAAACACGGCATTGGATTCACCATTTATATCCAGGCCTTTTATCTGAACGCGGCCCATATTAAACATCGACCAGTTAAAAAGATTCTGATTAGGAACAGCAACGATTTTATCCCGGATTTGGTTTAAATAACCATCTGCGCTGAGGCTGATACGCCTTAACTTTTTATCGTAGGTTTTTGAAAAAGTTATACCCATATTGTATTGAACATTGTGTTCGGGGCGCAGGTTTCTGTTACCAATAAAGTTGTAATACAAATCATTAAAGGTGGGCATTCTAAAAGTTTCCTTGTAAAAAGCCCGAAGCAGGAGCGGACTTTCTTCGCCGGGCTTTATGCTAAACGATACGCCGTGTGTCAGTTTGTTTAAATTGTTGGCAGCTACCCCAACGCGCGCTTTATCGCTAAAAAAAGTATTTAAAATGCTGCCACTTGCCTGCCATAATTTTTCCCGGTATTGTAATGAAAAGCTGTTCCACAAACTTGTTCGCACCGGCTCAGCAAAGTTTTGTTGGTTGGCTGTAAGTGTAGCATAGGATGCATCCGTAGCAAGGGCTGCTTCCAGATTTTTTATGATCTGATGACTTACCGCACCGCTGAGATAATACTCCTGTTGATTGTACCGGCTATCCAGCCCGCCGATTCCATTCTGAAAATCGGCATCGGTGTACCGGGTGTAAGAATGAGAATACTTTGCCAATAAAAGAAGTGACGTTTTTTGATGAAAAGTTTTCTGATATCTGCTTTGCAAATAGTAATCGCGGTTCCATAACTGCTGTACAGATCTCGGATTGAAGAATATGATCGAGCCGGGAAGTTCCCTGTCAGAAAAGTAACCCCTAAATTTTGTTTGCCATATAGCGCTATCCTTAAATTGCCTGACCAGATTCATCTCACCCTGCCAGGAATTTACCGCAGAATTTGTTCGCCTCCGGTTTTCGGTATAAGGTCCGTTTTTAATCTGATAAGGATAATTTCCTTTCGAGAACTGACCTTCTGCGTTTGCACTTAAAACAGTGTTTTTATTTAATGGGAGATAAATCCCTGCCGATGGTTGCCACAATCCGAAAGAACCGGCAGCCAGCTCACTCCTCCATTGTGTTTTAGAGAAATTGACCGGTTGAAAAGTGTTGGTTGCTATAGCCAAAACAGAACTGTATGCAAAGCTGCGAGCCGGAACCGGCATGTTTGCAGGGCTTCCCTGGGTTAGCGATAAGTTTTGTACAAAGGTGGAAGAAAAACGGCTGAGATCGATTTGGCCGGTCTGCGCATCCGATACCGGAATGCCATCATACATAATGCCGGTACTCGAAGCACCGAGGCTACGGACAGAGATCGTTTTTAATCCGCCAACGCCGCCATAGTCCTTGATCAGCGCTCCTGAAAAATACCGCGCAGCATCGCCAACCGAGGGCGCATTGAGCAGTCGCAGTGTTTGTTGATTCAGTGACTGAACAGGAATACGGCCGGTAAAAGTATTCGGATTTTTAATATCGGTTACAATGACCTTTTCAAGTCTTTTTACCGTACTGTCATCATGCTGCGCAAAGCCTGCTGAGAAGAAGAAACATAAAACCAGCGTACTCATTCCACTTTGGAATGCGAATCTCTTTCCGGTATATAGCGTTTTCTTCATCCATTGGTTTTTTAATGAATTCACGACTGTACACGCAAGGCCGGTATGGGATATAATAAATAGAAAACAGGTTATACCCCGCCAGCGTTTCACCCGAATGCGCAGCGATGAATAATGAATGTGGCAGGTCTTCTGACTTTTCCCGGTTTTCAGGCGCCTTCCCATCTTGCCGAGGCAGACAGTGGCATTGCAGATTTTGAAAACACTACACAACCTTCGTTGCGCAAGGATTACAGCTACGGGGATAGTTCCGGATTTGCACCGGATTCCCATTTTAATTCTTTTTTTCGCAGTTAACGAAAACAGAAACCAAATTCAGGCTGCAAATGTAAGATGAAATCGGGTGTAAAAAAATTTGATCATGGGGAAATGAAATATCTTAAGTTCAGGTTGTAAGCCAAGATACGCTTGTTGTTGCCTGGTGATTGGTTTTAAATCTATAAAACAACATTTTGTAACAAGATTTTATTTTGTAAATTTGGAATAGAATTTAAATTTATGAAAGTGGATGCTGAAATACTCGACAAAAAAATTGAACTCATTCAATGGCTTTCATCCTTGAATGACAGAGCTACTATTGAAAAGCTAATTCAATTCAGAAAAAGAGAAACCAAAGATTGGTGGGACACAGTTTCTGATGAAGAAAAACTTTCATTAGAAAAAGGAATGAAAGACGCTGATAATAAAAAACTAAACACTCATTTATCTGCGAGAAGACTCTATGAAAAGTGGCTATAGAATTTTATGGACTGACCACGCATTAAACGAACTTAAAGGAACCATTGAATACTTTGAAATAAATTTTTCTAAGAAAGAATTAAAAAGATTAGCCCAAAAAATAGAAAGTATAACTGAACTCATATCACAAAATCCAAAACTGTTTCCCAAATCAGATAAAAAAGATGTTTTTCGGCTAACAATTCTTAAGTTTAACACAATGTATTATCGCGTGCAAGGGGACACTATTGAAATACTATCCTTTTTCTCCAATCGCCAGAATCCTAAAAAACGCCGGATATAAAAAGCCTGGCAGTCCGACATCATCCTAATTGTGCCGGAATTCAGCGTCGCCATTAGAACTGAAAAAAAGAACCGTTCAAGAGAAAAAAGTATCTTCTTTACCTTCATCTCCATGAATAATTACCCAATATTTATACCTTACCAAAAATCCGATTTATGGGGCTTTTCCAATCCGGAAAAAGAGGTACTAATCAAATGTGAGTATGATGAGGTAATGTGTTTTTGGGGAGATACAGCAATCGTTAAAAAAAATGGTCTGTATGGTGCTATCAACATGGAAGGAAAGCTATATGTCCCCTGTAAATATCCAAAGTACCTTACAGCCGTCTACCGAGAGATATTTTTTTCTCCGGCAACTTTTTTTATTGAGAATGATGAAGATGGATTGGATGAGGACGATTTCAGGTGTTCTCCGGAACAAGGCACAGTCAGCCAATATTGCGGTGTTGACTTTATTTTCAAGGATGGCATGTATCAATTTATTGACCAGAAGATTTCATCAGAGCATTACGAAATAGTTTTTCCCTATTATTTTAATAATCTTTTGTGGGTCAAAAAACATAATAAATACGGTGTAATAACCACGGATGGAAAGCAAGTCATCCCTTTTATGTACGATGCTGTAGATTTTTATGATGAAGATTTTCCGGAATACACTTTTGTAGAATTAGATGGTAAATGGGGAGTTATTAACTGGAAAAATGTCCAATATTGGGAGGATTAGAAAACGATAGTT
>JBIQMB010000270.1:0-5547 GCA_044463745.1 Chitinophagaceae bacterium
AGAGAATAATATTTTCGAACACGATTGTCAACGTATTCCTGCTCGGATTCTAAAATACCATCGGCCTCCAGTCGGTGCAATAATGGGTAGAGTGCTCCTTCGGTTATCTTAACCTTATCGGCAGTAAGTTGCTTAACCTTTTGCGTAATTTCAAAACCATACATTCTGCCGTTCTCTTTTAGTAGTTGCAGCACAATGGGTTCCAGTATGCCTTTGTATAATGATGATTGTTTCACTATGTAAATATACATAAGAAACTTAGGTATGCAAATATTTTTTTGAAAAAGGCAGGAAAAGTGGCAGAGAT
Organism: Chitinophagaceae bacterium; assembly: GCA_044463745.1. Taxonomy (GTDB): domain Bacteria; phylum Bacteroidota; class Bacteroidia; order Chitinophagales; family Chitinophagaceae; genus Ginsengibacter. Next base: position 308 of record JBIQMB010000270.1, read on the forward strand.
AGATCCAAAATCTGATTCGGAAACATCTTTATATTTTTCGCCGGATAAGAATGTGATCATAATTTATAATACTCAATTCCGATATGCCGCCTTATGCCTCAGTGTCATTAAAAAACAGAGACTTATCATAAAAAAATGTGGCTAAGCCATGCCTTGACGCTTTCAAACCGTCGGTTAAAACCAAGGGCAATAGATTTAATTGCAAGCTAACTTTCCGCTGCATCAAAAATGTTATATGATTAGCATTGATTAATCACCATTCCAGGCATTGTAAAGTATAATATCGAACCGCTAACGACTTTGTTCGTTATCTTAAATTAAAAATACAGGTTCCCCCTTCCTTACCGATTCATCAGCAGCCAGTGCTATTTGCAGGCTAAATATTGCATCCTGCCAATGCGAGGTGAGGTCAACTTTTCCCTGTATTGCTCGTAGAAAATATTGTTGCTCGCGATCGCATAACTCCTGATGCCCTATATTTTCTGCAAAAGATATTCGCTCATCCGGGTGCATAAACGCTCCATGTTCATTTGTGTCTGCCGAGTGAAACAGTAAATCCTCTGTTTCGGTGTGAGCATTTACATCATCCGACTTACCCTTAAATGCCGCTCCGGCCGGAACAATGGAAACGGAACCTTTGGGTCCAAATACATCTTTAATAAAATGTGCTGTATCGCTTACCATCGGTCCCCACCCCACTTCGTACCATCCGATAGAACCATCATCAAACCATATTTGCAATTGCCCATAATTATAATTGTTTGCCGAAACCTGATCAGATAATCTGGTGCCCATTGCATTTACCTTCACAGGTTTTGCTTCGGTCATCTGGCACATCACATCCAGATAGTGCACCCCACAATCCACAATCGGGCTCACACTCTTCATCAGATTGAGGTGGGTTTCCCAGTTTTCTCCGGAGCTTTGTTGATTGAGATTCATCCGCATCACCAATGGTTTACCTAACAAATGACTTTTTTCAATGAATTGCTGCCACATGGGATGATGGCGTAGGATGTAACCTATCACAACCTTTTTATTAACCGCCCGGGCTTTTTCTATAATTCTTTTTGACCCTTCCACCGTGGTAGCAAGTGGTTTTTCGATGAACACATGACAGCCCGCTTCTAATGCCATCAGCGCGTACTCCTCATGCGTATCCGGGTAAGTAGAAATGCAAACCGCATCAGGATGTGTGTCACTTAGGGCTTCGTAATAATCAGCATAAAGTGCATACTTGTTTCCCAATTTTTCATTCAATACCGATTTACTTTCTCCCCTGGAAACCAGTCCGCAAATTTCGAATTCTTGCATCTTGTCATAAGCTGCCGCATGCGATGCACCCATGTGCCCGCAACCTACTACCAGTATCTTTATTTTATCCGACATCCATCTTATTTTTTAATCATGAACGGGTTGATGATTTATGCTCTGTTTCTGCTTGAAGTATGCCGATTGTTTTAAAAATAACACTTAGCATATCGGTTGCAATTTTTTCAACCACATTATGCAATGATCCGATTTACCGACAAATCATATTCTTACTTAAAAGATTTTGTGCAGTTTAATACCCCCACTTCTTCATCGCTTCATAGTTACTTTTAGATGTCTCCAGACGGCTCATTTTCTGATAAGATTCCTGCTCTACTATAAACACATTGGTACCACCTTTTTTATAAGCATAATCAACAACTTTCCGCACCTCCAAAACTCCTTTACCGAGCACAGTACTTTCATAATCTCCTCCCATTTCTCCCTGGTCACTTTTGATTTCGTCCTTTACGTGCATAATCTCAAACCTGCCCGGATACTGCCTGAGTATATCCATGGGCTTCGCTCCGGCATTGTACATATTTCCCATATCCAATTGCTGTATCACCAAATCTTTTTCCATCCTTTCCAGGATGATGTCATAGAGTAATTTACCATCCACATGGGTATTGAATTCAAAGTCGTGGTTGTGGTAACCAAATTTGATACCCATCTGATTACATAGTCGTCCGCTATCATTGAATAAATCCAGCAACAGGTTGAGTGTATCTTTATTAGTTCGGATGGCTTCATCCATCCAGGGAGTAATCAGATATTCCTGGCCCACGGTTATAGCATCTTCGATAGTGTGTTTCCACCGGTCTTTAAATTGTTTCTTCGATGCATCCCAATCGTCCACTCCAAAGGCCACGTGCCCGCTGATCATCTTCGTTCCCTGATCACTTAATATCTTTTTAAATTCTACAGGAGAGAAACCATAAAATTTTCTGTCTTTATATCCCGCATGTTCTACATTCCGGTATCCCATGGCAGAAAGCTTTTCGATGGTTCCCACCGGGTCTTTGGCCATATCGCTCCTCACTGAGTAGAGCTGAATGCCCAAGATCTTTTTTTTCCGGGCTAAAAGATCATTCTGAAAAAGTGAGTTTTTGGTGAACATTAATCCGGCCGCGGCGATTGAACCGGATTTGATAAAGTCTCTTCGGCTTGTTTTCATCTTCTAAGAATAAAATGATTTAAAATTATTGATCAAGATTTAAAATTGCCCTATATCTTATTTTTTCGCTCTAAAGTTAGGGTCTTTTTTAGCGTGACAAAAATTCAGGAATCATTTATCCCTATAAACGTAAATGCATACATTAGGTTTTTAAAATATGGAAGAAGCCATACCATACCTATCAGCAATAAACCTTAGAAAATAAGAAGCAGATTATAAAATAAAGAATCATTCATCATTCATCATTCATCATTCATAACTCATAATTCATAATTCATAATTCATAACTCCCCTACTCCCACTGTGCCACTTCTTTTTCCTTTTCTTTTACTACTCTCTTGCTCAGCATAATGCTTATTTCATATAACATGATAAGCGGAACCGCCACAATCATCTGGCTGGTCCAGTCGGGCGAAGGTGTAATGACCGCAGCTACAACAAGAATAATTACGTAGGCATATTTGCGGTAATTCTTTAAAAATTTTGGAGTAACGATACCCAGCTTACTCAATACATAAACGATGATCGGCATCTCAAAAGCGATACCACAACCGAGTATTAGCGAAGTCAGTGTGTCAATATAATCATCGAGCGTGGGCATATAACGGTAAACGCCCATCTTGCCCAACTGAAAATTAGCCAGAAAATTGAAGGTAAAAGGAGCTAACAAAAAATACCCGAAACCTGCACCCAAGAAGAAACAGAGTGAAACCCACCAAAAACTACCCTGTGCGTATTTGATCTCCTTTTTGGTAAGTGCGGGTTTCACAAAACGCCATATCTCCCACAGTAAATAAGGGAAGGCAATAATAATGGCACACATGAAGGAAATATTGATGGCCGACATAAAAGGGCCACTCACCGTACTTCCCAATAAGGTGATATCAATAGGTGGCATGCACAATGTATCACCGATATGCAGCCATTTACCGAAATCGCATAGCGCTTTGTAGGTGACAAATTCCTTCTGAGCCGGAGCAAAAATGATGGTATCAAAAACCCAGTCAACAAAAACAAAAATCACAATAGCTACCAACACCAACACTGCGGCTGACCGCACCAGGTGCCACCTCAATACTTCGAGATGTTCAATAAAGCTCATTTCGGCACCATCAGACTCTTCGCCCTTGATTTTTCTGAAAAAAGCCTTTCGTTCTACTGTGTTTTGTGCCAATTGAAAATAAATTAATCGTGCAAATATAAATTATGTAAAACAAGTAACATGCACGGTCTTTTAGGATGTTGTTAAGAGTTTAGAAATATTTTTGCCCAAAAAGGCGAATAATTCAAAGTTCTGAAGTATTTTCAACAGCAAATGAAAACAGAGAAACCAAAACTTCCTAAAAGCCAGCTAAAATGGCATCTGACAGATAAATTTTACGAAGTAGCAGGCTGGTCGTTACTAGTGGCTATATGGGGATATATTTTACTCATGTATGCCAGGCTGCCCGATGTAATTCCTACGCACTTCAGTATCGATGGTACGCCGGATGGTTACAGCCAGAAGAATATGATTTTTCTTCTCCCTTCAATCATTACAATCCTTTATGCCGGATTAACGATCATGAATAAATTTCCGCATAAGTACATTTATATGGTGACCATTACGCCACTCAATGCAAAACGTAATTATCAATCCGCCACGCGCAAGGTTCGCTTCTTTAAATTTTTGCTTGTGATTCTGTTTGGGTTTATTTGTTTTCAGTCTATCCAGGTGGCCCTTGGTAAATCGGAAGGACTCGGTGCCTGGTTATTGCCTTTTACTTTTATTGTATTCTTTCTCCTTACCATCGTTACTTTGTTCGGCGCACTCAGGCATACCAAATTGGGCGAGCATTGATCTCAATCAGTAAAAGCTGGTAATCGCTGTTGAATTTATTGTTTTAAGTGAGCGGAGAAATTCGTATCCGCCGCGCGCGGGGCTGCGAACAGGTCTTCTCATTATAGGAAAAGAAATTTGTAAACGAAAAACGCCGAACGAATTAGGGCATAAGCGAGGCGCTTGCGCCTGGAGAGGGTGAAATAAACAGCCAAAACCAGTAAAGTTATTTCTAACGAAAAACAAGTGTGTAATGACGGATGATTCTATTTAAAATCCATATATCTATGGTACAATAAGGTCGTCCCTACGGGATTAAATAACTCTCCTTAAATCTATTTCTACCAAAGGGTCGTGCCGCTGGCACTTGAAACCGCTCTTATTCTCCATCATTGGTACCGAGCAAAGCCAAATCCAAATTCATTTACACTGCCAAAGCGAGCGGAGAAATTCGCCTCGGCGAAAGGGTCTCCTCGCTATAGGAAAAGAAGCTTGTAAATGAAATCGCCGAACGGATTAAGGCACAAGCGAGACGCTTGCGTCTGGAGAAACCAGAAAATCTCACAATTGCGATCGTCATTCACTGTCCTCTGGAGATTTCTCGACTCGTCTTTATAATCGCACTTTCAGTTTGGCATTTTACGGGCATCGCTCGAAATGACGCAATCATGGAAGGTCATCTCGACCTGTTAAACATCCTCCTGTCAGGTTGTGCGCTGGCTTTGAGGGTGAGCAAATACCTGACAGGTGGGATTCAAGAGAACGCCCTGCCACATAACGCTGTCAGGTTTCCCCTTCCGCACAAACCTACGCGCAACCTTACAGGTTAACCTCTCACTCTATGGTCATCCTTCTTCGCAGCGTCCTTAAAAAGAGACACTGCGGGGAAAAAAGCTAAATCCCGTTAGGGATGATATGATTGTAGAAAAAGAT
>JBIQMB010000271.1:0-5544 GCA_044463745.1 Chitinophagaceae bacterium
ACGCTTCCTTTCAACGGCCAATCGGAATATCAGACCCTGATTTCGAGGGCAATGCAGGTTTAAATGCCGGTATCAGAAATTTCACAGTCAACCTTTACTTCAGATATCGGAAAGGTGGACAAATGTATAATTCGACATTGGTTGAAAGAGTTGAAAATGTGGATAAGCGATATAATACAGATATCAGAGTGCTTGAAGACAGATGGCAAAAACCAGGGGATGTCACGTTTTTTAAAGACGTAGCTGATAATTCAACAACTCTTGCTACCTCGAGGTTCATTGTTGACTATAATTACATTCAGCTTTCTTCCATGAATGTAAGTTATGATTTTGCCAAGTCACTGGTTAAAAAAGTTAAAATGAAAAGCGCCCGTATCTCATTCTCAATGAATGATGTTTTTAGGCTGAGCTCTGTTAAAATGGAAAGGGGAATAAGCTATCCTTTTTCTGCAAGTTTCAGAACCTCGCTAAGGGTGTTATTTTAATATTACCGGCCATTGTTTTTTAAACCGAGTAGCAATTTTAAAACTATTAATTGATGAAAAATATTATTAAAATAATCATTTTATTCCATTTAATTTTTATGGTTTCATGTAAAAAGTGGATGGATGTTGACGCACGCTCTGTAGTTAAAGAGGAAGAAATATTTGAGGATGCAAGTGGCTTTCGTTCTGCATTGTTTGGTGTGTACACAAAAATGGCAGGTACTAGTTTATACGGTGCAAATCTTACATTCGGGTTCATAGATGTACTGGCCCAATATTATCCAATTGAAAGTAGTCAGCATTCCTTTTATAATTATAGCCAATATAAATACAAAGACAGTAAGGCAACTCAGGATGCGATTTGGAAAAATGCATATAATGCTATTGTAAATTTAAATAACCTCTTATATAATCTTGAGGGAAGGGAATCTCTGTTTTCAAACGGAGAGTTTGCTATAATCAAAGGAGAAGCTGTTGCTCTAAGAGCTTTTCTGCATTTTGATATGCTTCGATTGTTTGCCCCTTCCTACGTAGCAAATAAAGGCGCTAATGCTATCCCATATGTAAACAAAGTATCAAAAACACCTTTTCCTCAATTGACAGTTGAAGAAACATTAAACGCAATTCTGAATGATTTGCAAAGCGCGCTCGCACTTTTAAAAAACACAGACCCAATTTCACCTCATTTTGAACGAACTTCTGTACCTATGGCGGTATTGCCAAATTATCTGAGCTTCAGAGAAGAAAGGTTTAATTATTATGCAGTAATGGAAACACTGGCGCATGTGCATTTATATAAAAATGAAAAAGAGAAGGCATACCAGTATGCGCTTGAATTTTTAGAGACTAAGCCAAGCGGAATAGTTTTTTCTCTTTTTACAAAAAAAAGTTGGGATAACAGTGATTTATATTTTAATAGTCAGGCAAGCGCTTTCTCTAAATTATCGATCCCTTCCGGAAGGAAAGACGAATATTATGAGACATTTAAGTACGGTTCTGTTGACTCGAGATATAAGGACTGGTTTAAATATTATCCTGGCAGTAGTGAGGAGTTTATGAGTAAATATATGCGGTCAATCCCTCAAAGTGGAAACCCTCCAAATATTATCATTTTAAGAGCGGAGGAAATGTCTTATATCCTTGCTGAAACAGCACCAAATGTAGAACAATCATTTGAAGAAATTAATAAAATAAGAAACAGATACGGATTGGGAAGAACGCTTAATTTATTACCTGGAGTAAACGATTTGGAAAATGAAATTATGAAGGAGTATCGGAAAATGTTTATCGGAGAAGGTAAATTCTTTTACTATCTCAAAAGAAAGAATATTGATCCCATACCTTTTTCTTTAATAGAAAATGTGTCAGAAGCGTATGTGATTCCTTTGCCAGACACTGAAAAAGAATTCGGAAATATAAAATAGTTAAACAAGGTTATTTATGAAGAAATATATCATTCCAGTAGCCATTATTTTATTCATACTTCCTTCTTGTAATAAGGATAATATGAAATTATTCAATGATCAACCAATGATCTACTTTCAGGGAGACAGAGATATTGATTTTAGTTTTTCCAAGTATCAGGTTGATACTGTCAGAATAAATATTCCAATTGAAATCGGAGGTTATCCGAGTAATGTCGCCCGCGACATAGATTTAAGAATTGTTAAAGACAGTACATCAGCAACCGAAGGAACTCACTTTCGGATCTTAACTGAGAAAATTGTTTTGCCGGCTGATTCGTTGCTGGTACATATTCCGATTGAATTAATCAATAAGGATCCGGAATTGAAAAAAAGGAAGGTAAGGTTGTACTTAAAAATAACTCCGAACGATAATTTTCCTTCTCCTTATTTTAATAAACAAAGCCTAAGTATGGATATATCCGATATACTTATAAAGCCAAAACTTTGGGATGCAATTTATTCAGGCTTCTTTGGAGTGTATAGCGAAGCTAAACACAGAAAAATACTTGAGATATGCAATATCCCCGAAATCCCGGATGTTTATGATGGCAGTTCATTTAATTATAAATGGGATGCTTACGGAAGAGCTGTAAATAACTATTATAAGGAATACTATCCACAGTATGACGAAAATAATCAGGTAATTGAACCTTGGATGTAGTAAATCACAATAAACCAGAACCAATGAATACAAATTGTAAACTCTTTATTTTTTTGCCTGTTCTTTTGACCTCTTTCCTGTTTTTCGGTTGTATGAAAGAGCAGGGAAGTTATCAGCATAAAAGTGTCAATGAAGTTGTAATTGATACAGCAGATCTTGTAAAACAAAAAACTGTTCAACTTGGAGCCAAACTTATTATAACCCCTACCATCGACCAAACTCTTGAGGCTACAGAAGATAACCTTGAGTATGTGTGGTATTGGTATAAATTTGGTTTTATTCACGGAGATACTATCTCAAGATCAAGGAATTTGGAATTTACAGTCCCTATGCGAACTGATTTAGGCGTTTATACAACAGTTTTCAAAGCCTATGATAAAAAAACCGGTATCTATTCAAAGAGAACATTCAACGTAAATGTAACCGCATCTGCCTCCGAAGGTGTATTGGTACTTAGCAATCTGGATGGAAATGCTGAATTAGGCATATTGAACATCGCTAATAATTATATAGGGAGTTTGTATTATGATGCAAATGGCGCTAACCCAGGTAAAAATCCTGTAAGTATAGGTTTTATAAAAACAAATGCGGTCCCATATCTTAATGGAATGGTTATTTTGTGCGATGATTCAGAAGGTGGAAAAGTAGCACATCATCTGGATTTTATGAAATTGTATGACTATAGGAAGTTCTTCTTTGTTCCTCCATCCATTATTAAACCTCAAAGATATTACAACGGGATAACCGGGCTTGACGCGAGGTATGATTTCATTATTAATAATAATCAATTACACGTGAGGGAATACAGAAACGCTCAAAGAGTAGAAGAGAAAACATTTTTTAAACCGCCGTTACAGCCCCTGGATATTGAAGTTTCACCTTCCGCAATAGTAAATGCAACTACTTTACTTTTTTATGATAATACCAACTATAAATTTATGATGGTAGGCATAACGAGTCTTCAATACCTAAGTAAACATTTTATACCTGTTTACCTGGGTACACAAGATGAATCGGCAATGGTTTTCAATCCGAATGATGTTAGGTTAAGGCTTATAGATATGGCTCCAGGATGGCAAAACCACGGATACGGTATTTTTAAAGATCCAGAAACAGAAAAATTATACCTACTCAGCTTTTCTATAAGTTCTTTAGGGTTTAATACACCATTTTCAGCCTATACTAAAACAGAAATTACTAACGCGCCCGGAATCGGAAGTGCAACTGATTACGCCTATTCAATTCGCGATCCCTATATATTTTATTCAAAAGAAAATATTTTATATAAGTATGATACCAAGTTTGATTTATCGCAGCCGATTTACAACCTTGATACAGTGATTTCAAACAGCCAGATAGACAAATTGTATATGCGATATTATGCAGGACAAACTAACAATAGCGGTAAACTCTATGTCGCCTCTTCAGAAAAAAATAAAAATGGGAAAAATGGAAGCTTACATGTTTTACAGATAAATAGAAGCGGAGATGTAAACAGAGTTGATTCTGTGTATAAAAATGTTAGCGGCAGAGTAGTTAGCATGGATTATAAATTTTAATAAAAAAGATGTTTTGTTATGAAATTAATATTCTTAATTATATCATTATTTTTAACTGTAATTAATTCGGATGCACAAAAGAGGTCAACTCTGATAATTAACTTTAATGGAAGTGCTCAAAAATTACAGTTGTTGTATGCCGGAAAAAAAATTTCGGTGGACCCTGATGAAAACGGATCAAAAGTTATAACACTTAAAATCTCTTCTCCTCAATATATACAACTTTATCGTGTTCCAAACCGGCCTGAATTACTGTATGTATTTCCCAATGATAAATTGGAAATGACCATAACTGGAAATGCAGTAGGGCAACTTGGCTTTAAGGGAAAGCATGCATCGCTAAATGACTATCTTGTTAATCCCGCCAATATAGAAATTGGTGGAGGCTTTACTTTAAGTGAAGAACAGTATATTAAATTTCTTAAAAACAGAGTGGATTCTACAGTTGGTAAAATGTTGTCAAATGGTTTCAATTTAGCTTTCACCCAAAAGGAAAAAAAGCGAATTGCCAGTAAAATTTATACCTCAATGGTAGGGTATCCAAATATAAGAAGAAGGACGGATAGGGAATATAAACCAGGAGATTCATATTATAGCTTCATAAAAGGCGAATTATATGAGGATAATACCATGTTGCATGTTAAAGATTATACAGACTTTATTCAATACATGTATGCAATGCTCGCCACAAAAGACTTAGAAAGATATGATGCTTTTGAATACGCTTTTGCTACACTGCAATATATTATTTCAAATGTAAAAAGCAATAAAATAAAATCTCATTTAATTAATTACTATGCTAACGATTATGTAAGGAGAAATGGTATTATTGAAGCCGGACCGATAGCTAAGATTTTTAATAATTATGTGAAAGAAAAAGAACTTATAAATAAGTTTAATGAAACATGGGACACATGGGCTAAAATTACACCTGGCAGGGTTATGCCTGATATGTCTTTCAGGGATATCAATAACCGGGAAGTTTCACTTAAATCATTAAAAGGAAAGTATGTATATATTGATGTGTGGGCAACCTGGTGTAAACCCTGTATTGCCGAAATTCCGAATTTGAAAAAAATGGAAGAAAAAATGAAGGACAGAAACATCACATTTTTGAGTATATCGGTAGATAGGGATGGTGATGCCTGGAAAACAATGGTTAAAGAAGACAATTTTACAGGATTACAATGGCATTCGCCAAACCGCAAGTTCTCAGAAGAACTTATGATTGTTAGTATTCCAAGGTTTATACTTATTGATCCTGAGGGTAAAATAGTGGAAGCGAACGCTTCCAGGCCTAACAGAGATGAAACGTATAAGCTCTTTCAATCTCTAAAAGGATTGTAATCGCATCTCTTATAATAACAGATTGT
>JBIQMB010000272.1:0-5543 GCA_044463745.1 Chitinophagaceae bacterium
AACGCAGTTGGGCCACTTGAATCCATCAAAATACGTCCGGTTTGTAACCGGCTTTCAAAAATGATGTTATTACAGTGCATGATACCTTCCATGCTTGGTTTATCAGGTGTCGTCACGATCCTTGCGGTGAGGTTTCTTTTTAAGCATAAAGAGATTTTTCACGCAAAGAGCGCAAAGGACGCAAAGGATTTTTCTGGCGAAAAATGATACCTCCGAACCTCTTTTCGAAACTTTTGAAAAGTCTGATACATCATAATCTGTTCGCAAGTATCAAGCTGAACTTTCCAAAAGTCGTGAGTGATTTTTCCCTAAGGCCAACCAGAGTGTCAACCCGGGCGGTATGCTGACACCGGGCTACAGCAGCCTGAAGCCGGATGCCGTAACCAATAAAAATTGGTAATACATCTAATCCAAGTCGCCAAACATTCTTTATACTTTAAGATTTATTTAGTAATTTTAGCAAAGCGGTTCAAAGCTCTGGAGTTTACAGGCACTGCTAACCTCAGACCTGCAAGGATCTATACTCATTTAAAAAATATCACCCATGAAATATTTGATTTTATCCGCATGTTTTTTCTTGCTTATCAGTTCAGGATGCAAAAAGAACAGGACACAAAAACCAAAGACCGAATTGGAAAAATTGCCGCCCGTTACCCAAACCGGGGCTAATACATTTGGATGCCTGATTAATGGGGAAGCATTTATTCCGGGCGGAGGAGGGCTGTTTGATAAAATATTAAATGTACATTATGATGAGAATTACGGTGCAGGCTCGTTAAATATAAAAGCTACGATGTACTCTGGCGGCAATGTGTATATTATCTCAATATTAGGGAATGTGAATAATACAGGCGAATATGAATTATTGTTTAGAGGTGACTATGGCGTATTTTATTCTACAACATTTTCAACGTGCTCTTTTAATACATTTGATCCCCCCCAACCAAATAAGATATCCGGTCTATTAAATATATTAAAATTTAATAAAGTCAGTAAAACTATAGCAGGAACATTTTCTTTTAAAATAAATACGGATCAGTGTGGCGAAATTGAAGCAACGGATGGACGCTTTGATGTACAATATTAATTATTTCACTCCTAAAATATTCAGCTATGAAAAAGTATTTTTACAGAATCTCGTTGTTGCTGGTCTTCAGTCTATTCGTAACAATGTTGAAAGCCAATGCGCAAGTTGATTCTTTACGAATCAAGCTTGATCAAGTTTTCGCTCATATTGATAAAAGCCAGGTTCCGACCGGGTTTTTAGAAGAATATGGCACTCAGTTTGTCAACCTGAACAGATTTAACGGTATCCTTACTGACAGCAATGAGGTAAACGCTTTAGGCTGGCAATATATCTATGCAACGGTTTACAGTAGCAGGATATATGGTGCCAATACCTTGCCCACTCCGGAGGCAAATTATACCACCTTCGACAACGAAGCTAAAGCCAATCAGGGCTCCAACCCGGTCAGTATGCTGGCGCTGGGCTACAGCAGCCTGAAGCCGGATGCCGTAACCAATAGTAATCACAATCAATTTTTAACTTATTAAAAATATCCTCCCATGAAATATTTTATTTTATCCGCATGTTTTTTCCTGCTTATCGGCGCAGGATGCAAAAAGAACAGGACACAAAAACCAAAGACCGAATTGGAAAAATTGCCGCCCGTTACCCAAACCGGGGCTAATACATTTGGATGCCTGATTAATGGGGAAGCATTTATTCCGGGCGGAGGAGGGCCGTTTGATAAGGTTCTTACAGTTCAATATGATCCTACTTTTGAAGGAGGACAATTCAGCATTAACACACAGAGAATTTTTGGCTCGAATAAATATATAAGTCTATCAATTCATGCCAATGGTATCAATGAGACTGGTACTTACGATATTGGAATTCTTTCGAAATATTGGGTGTATTATGATGATTTAACCAACAACTCATGCTATTTTGAAACAATTAATACAACACCGATTTCCGGAAAGCTGGTTATTTCAAAATTTGACATATATGACAAAATCGTTTCAGGAACTTTCACATTCAAGGTTAAAACAGATCAATGTGGTGAAATTGAAGTGACGTATGGGCGCTTTGATGTAAAATATTGATTATTCATTTTTAATAAAATACTCAGCCATGAAAAGGAAACTTTACAAAATTATTATTTCGGTCTTCTTAATGCAAATCGGTTTTATTTTCGGAGCATTTGCCCAGATTGATTCATTGAGGATAAAGCTTGACCATGTGTTTACACATATTGATAAAAGCCAGGTGCCAACAGGGTTCTTAGAAGAATATGGCGCTCAGTTTGTGAATCTGAACAGATTCAACGGCGTACTTACCGACAGCAATGAGGTAAACGCCTTAGGCTGGCAATATATCTATGCAACGGTTTACAGCAGCAGGATATACGGCGCCAATACCTTGCCCACTCCGGAGGCAAACTATACCACCTTCGACAACGAAGCTAAAGCCAATCAGAGCTCCAACCCGGTCAGTATGCTGGCGCTTGGCTACAGCAGCCTGAAGCCGGATGCCGTAACCAATAATTTGTTTACCATTACTAATGACCAACTGTACGATGTACCGGGCAGAGCCCAATCTCCCTACCAGCAAAACATCGCCTTTGCAGCCGCACCCTTCTACGATACGGATGCCGACGGTGAACTGCAGTTGCTTTTCAAACAAAACTTGTTTATCAATAATACCGGCAAAACGGTCAGCAACATTAAGGTTGACTTTGGGAACGGTACCGGATTTGTAACAGCATCCTGGGACAACGCCCTGGCCGGCACCTATTTGGATACCGGGCTAAAGAAGCTGACTATTCAATTGACTTTTACAGATGCCACGATACTGAAATGCTACAGCAGCGTACGCATTCTCAAAGCCTCTGCCGGCAGCCGGATGATGAGCTATCAGCCCTCGGAAGTAACCATCCCCTTTGACCCTACCGCCAATAACCACAGCGGTGGCGACGTGACCGTGCAATACAGTGTGAACAATACCACCCCTTCAGGAAACCGGCAATTTCAGAAACCCTTTATCGTAGTGGAAGGCTTTGATATGCACGATGCAGCGCCATTGTTGATGGAAAGAGGTTATGATTATGAAAGTTTTAGAAGAGAAATAACCAATGTCGCATTTTCAAGTAGTGGTGTTTACAATACTTTCAATTACAACCTTGACAACATCGGTGGATACGACCTGATATTTCTTAATTACCGCGATGGTACGGATGATATCCTGCGCAATGCCCTGCTCCTTCAGGAAGTGATAGAATGGGTAAATGCTAACAAGGCCACCGGGGCCGACCAGAATGTGGTGATGGGCATCAGCATGGGCGGGCTGGTAGGCAGGTATTGCCTGGCCAAAATGACCAAGGACGGCGTACCCACACAGACAAGGCTGCTTATCACGCACGATAGTCCGCACCGGGGCGCCAACATTCCGTTAGGAGCGCAGTATGCTATCAACGACTTTCAGAATATGAATCTATTGGGTAGAAAGATGACTCAATGGATACCGCAGCTTAAACAGGTTGTGGAATTACAAAAAAAGGAAGCTACTATTCAGCAGTTGATTGTACGCTACAATCCCCAGACCTTCACAGTAGAGGATAATACATTTCTGGTACCGGGCGGTCCTTACCGGCAAATGGTAACTTTCAATGGCGGAGATAACCAACCCACTTATGAATTTGTAGCTACCTCGCAGGGCAGCCAATGCGCAGAGCCGGTAATGGCACCGTATTCTACGTTGGCTAAAACTTCAGGCGAAGTGGGGTATAGTATTATCATGGGGTCGTATGGCTCCGGCTATAGTGGAGAAATAGAAATTAACGCTTTACCTAATCAGTCAGTGCCTAAAGTCATTGCCCGGCTGATCATAAAAGCAAAACACAAAATTTTCTGGATACCAATTAATAGCACTATTGTGAATTATCAACGGTATTCTCCTGCGAATATATTAGGTTACGATGGAGCCCCCGGTGGTATCCAATCCCTTACCCGATTTGGAGATGTGGACGAAATGCCGGCAGTTTGGAATCACAGCTCGCACCTAAATTTAATGTTTTATGAATGGTTCTATGGATTTTCAGGTGTACAGTTTTCCCCTGTATTTACTTTTGTACCAACAGCCAGCGCATTAGATCAGGAGTTGAATACCACTAACTTGTTTTCGCCGCACGAAGGAATTTCTTATTTGCCTCCTTCGAACAATACCCTCTTGCAGTCTTATATTGCTCAGGAACCAATGGTTATAGCTGCTTCAAACATTTCTAACGTTCTCCACACCCGTTTTACATCCAGAAACAGCCGCTGGGTGTTTGACAAAATGGAAGCGAATACTTATCAGTCTGATTGTGAAGATTATTGTGATCCGGCTCCCTTTTCTATTATTGGCAACAGTAATTTCTGCATAACGTCAGGAAGCTACTCAATACCAAATCTTCCTCCCGGCGCTTCCGTTGTTTGGACTGCCACTCCATCGGGTATTGTTAGCATCAACACGCCAAATGCGCAACAGACGACCCTTACAAAAATTATCAATGGTAAGGTAGAGTTGAAAGCGACCATATCGGGTGGGTGTAATACTACTGCGGTAAAAGCAGATATCGTTGCCGGGTTGCCAACAGATTTTGGCATGGACGTTGGTGCGGGCAACTTTGCCAATTTGGAAGATTGTGGCTCCGGGTCAGATTTTAAAGTCTTGTTTAATTCTTCCGATAATAATCTATATTCAGGTTACTTGTATGTAACGGCTTCCAATGCCACGGGTATTAACTGGATGGAAATCAGTAATAGCGGCACTCCTTACTGGAGTTGGAATACAACAAATGGGGAGCATACGCTGTATGTATCTCAAAAGGCCGCTAATCAGTATTTGAGTTTGCAGTTTGAGGCTACCAATGCCTGTGGCTCTGTAAGTCAAATATACTCATTTAGTACAGGATCCTGTCCGGTTGCGCGGGCTGCTTCTGTTGGAGAAACGAAATATCAGTTGTCGCCCAATCCCGCTCAAAATACTGTTACCATATCCATTAACCGGGATTGGGAAGATAAGACGCTTTCCATTACTCAAATAAGGATATACGATGGCGCAGCCAAATTGAAAAAGCAAATGCAATACGCAAAGGGAGCCCGCCAGGCACAGGTCAATATCTCTGATTTGCGTCCCGGCTATTACTATGTAGAAATAAGCGATGGCCGTACGTCGGAAAGAAAACCGCTGGTGGTGCAGAAGTAATTTAATTTAGAGGGTGGGAGAAGATAGGTTCCAAATTGACTTGCCTCCGCACAAATCATGATTTTGCGATCAAACCGCAAAATTTTCCTCCTGTCATGGGGGTGGATCTCCCGACCTGTGTCGTCACTTTACCAGAGAATAGGATGTTGGCTTATGATCATTTGTGCCGGACATATAAGTTTAGCAAGGGTAACCTGGAAGACTTACTGTCACCGGCGTTTCAACCGACAGTTTACATGGGACTTGAATGCATGGCATTATTCACATTTTGTTCATACTCACAATCATCTTT
>JBIQMB010000273.1:0-5514 GCA_044463745.1 Chitinophagaceae bacterium
TTATTCGTCCGGTCTTGAATTCAACCCTTATATTTATATTTCTTGTTAGAAAAAAGAGCTTTTTAAATGGTTTGCCACATACTAAAACCAAATCATATTTGAAATTGTCAAAAGGAACTTCAATTATGTCCAAAGTCAATTCTGTTTGTTCGATTATGTCTTTTAAATTCAATTCTGAACTTCTCAATGAATTCAAAATGTAACGTTCAATTTCTGGAAGATAATTCTTAAAATCTTTTCTGAATTCATTGTATTTGTCAACTTGGTCTTGTTTTATATTCTTGCCTTGCGCGTTAAAATACAAGTCGCACAAATTTCCGTAACCTTCAAAAATTGGAGAGTCGTGATATGTTTCCGAATTGCCTGTCCGAGCTTTTATGTATGAAAAACCACTTTTAATTTTTTCTAATGTTAACATATTTTCCTTCTGTTACGGTCGTCTTTTAAAATGCCCTATAACGTCCGGCATATTGGCGATGGGCGGAGATTTTAGTACCAAAGCCCAATCAAAGAACAAAAGCTCATCCTTGTACCTTTCGCCTGATAGCTATACTTCAGCCCGCCTATTGCCAATATGTTTGTTGGTGGTTCGTGCATTTCTATGTTGTTGTCCAATCTTCTAATTTAATTCCGTTTATCCTTTTGAAATGGTTGAAGTTATTTGTTACCATTGTCAGCTTATGAGTTACAGATGTCGCCCCAATCAATAAGTCAAAATCGTCAATCGGAGTTCCCGCTTTTCTCAACCTTGCTTTTTCTCTTGCGTATAAATCCAACGAATGAAATATCGGCAAAATTTGAACTCCGGTTAAAAAGTCAGTTAATGCCTTCTTGTTTTTCTCCTGATGCACACTGTTTTCAACTCCAAACTTAAGTTCTGCTAAAGTTATTTCTGAAATGAAAAGATTTTCTTGCGGTACATTGTCAAACTTATTGCCAAGGTCAAACTTACCTTTCATATAAAAAACAGTAATATTTGTGTCAATGAGATACTTTTTCAAAATGGTTCAATTTCCCTGGTAAACAATCTGCTGTTACGGATTTCTTCAATAATTTCTTCTGCAGTTTTTTCTGACACAAAAGCACCAAAAGATTTCTTGAATGAAGATTTCTTCTCTACTAAGTCAGTTTTAACCGAAGCAGAAAGTTTAGAAATCAAATCAAGTTTGTTGTCGGGACTGAGGTTCTCTAGAAGTCCAATATATCCATCAACTATTGTCGTATTACTATTTGCTGTTGCCATACTGTAAATTTAAAAAAGATTCTTGAAATTGGTAAATGTTGTGTCCTTTGTGAATGTCGCTCTTGCATGACCGCCAACTCAGGAATATGTGAAAGGTATAAATTTGATCACAAACTTGATCATTTTATTTCATCTGTTGCTAAAACTTAAGTTGCATAAGGGTTCGCGGAGCTGATGAATCTATTCCTTTGACAAGTTATTAATAATAAAAACCTTAAATTATTTAAATAACGTAAATGACTTTTTTGAACCATGAAGTTCTGATTTACTAAATAAAGAGTGAATTAAAACCAGATTGCGAGAGTATAAGTTCCGGGAACGGGAGGGTGAGAATGTAATCCGGTTTTATACCCCAAGAGCAGTAATAGTATGGATATGGATTAAATGGAAGCTCATTTTCATGGGTAGCTTTTTTTTTATGGCAAATGCTCCAGGAGGTTACAAATTCCTTTTTAATCCGCAGATACTGTGGGCTTGGTAGTAAGAGATTTATCCAAAAATAATGACTGCTTTTTCACATAAAAAAAGCGTTGAGAAACCTGATCCCGCATTTCAGCAGCAATCCAAAATGAAATTAATTTCTCTAGTTTCAGGAATCATCCTACTTTTATCCTTCCAATTTCTCTCCTAAACCTCATTTAGCTTTCCTAAGTTCTGTCTGTACCTTATCCATGATGTATGGGGACGCCCTCCTGATCCCCGGATTTTTTTGCTTACCCGATATCGTTTTATTCAAAACTTTAAACTTTTTGTATGAGGTATGCTATGTATTTCTTAGCCCTTTCTGTGGTGCTAACCGCGCTTTCCTTTTCACCGCTGACGGTGTCATCGCAAAGCAAAACGTTAGCCGGCTACGTTTTATTTGCCAGTGACGAAAGTCAATCTTCTTCTGACTGCGGAATCTTTCTCGGCTCCTCAAATACAATAACAGGAGATATCGGCAGCACACAAAAAATCAGTGCCGGCAAAACCCTCAATATTGATGGAAGCATTCACAGCGGGGGTACCATCTACTTCTCTTCTAATAATAAAATCAAAGGAAATGTAACGGCTGCCAATCGTGAAAGATCAGGATCGGCTGCGGTTTCAATGGGCACCGGTTCATTCTTGTCAGGCAATCTGGACGCCAATGGCAATATTGTGATTCGCGGTGGAGAAGTTCCTGGAAAGGTTACCCACCCACAGGGTACTACCTACGAAGGCCCTAAACCGGGTGTGGGTGATGTTATCGGCACCCCTCAGCTTCCTGAATTACCTGCATTACCCCCCATTACCGATTTTCCGGCTGCCGGCAAACAGGACATTTCTAATTCACAAACAATTACGCCCGGTACTTATGGAAATCTTTGTCTGAAATCCAATAAGACCATCACATTATCCGGTCCGGGAGTTTATGTTTTCAAATCCATTAAACTGGGCAAAAACACCCGGATTGTTTATGATTTTAAAAATGAAACCTCAGGTAAATTCAGGATTTATGTGCATGAGGATGCCGATGTGCAAAATGTAAGTGCTTTCACCCGAAATGGGGGTGATGCTACCGGCATATATTATGAAACTCATGGCACCGGCCATAGCTGTTCGCACGGGCGTTATTCCTGGAGTTTTGAAAGTTCGTGCGGAGGATGGCTGGGCACCATCTGGGCTCCCTATGCAGGTATCCATATCGGGTCAGGACAAAAAAACATCAAGGGTGCATTTTACAGCGGAACCCGGATAGCCTGTGGAGATAATTCCAAAATAGAATACGCTCCTTTTGCCGAATGCAGTACACCCAAAGCCAATGCCGGCGCCGATATGGTACTCGATTGCACCACGTCAACAGCCAGGCTCGACGGATCCGCCTCTACACCGGGTTTACAATACAATTGGAAGGGGATAGGGACCGCACACATTGCCTCGGACGAAACCGGTCTGACCCCGATCGTAGATGCGCCCGGCACTTACGTATTAACCGTGACCAATCCCAATGGTTCATGTACAGCTACCGATACAGTATTGGTAACGCCCAACAATTGTATTCTGCCCTATTATCCGCCACCCGGAAATGGAAAAATTAAGAACCTGATCGGAGCAGAGTTGAACTCGCTGGCCCTGCATTTTGGATCGGTTGCCGATTCGGCAAAATATATTTTTATCTTGAAGCACGATAGCGTAATGATTGAAGTGATATCGCTTCATGGAAAATACAACGCACTGCTTTCGCTGTTGCAAACTCCCGATTACGGTATGACAGATCTGATAAACAACGGACCCAATACGTTAATCATCTCCGGTAAGTATCCCATCCGGAATTTATTAAAGCTGGACAGTCTTCCGGAATTGATTGATTACTGCCGGCCTATATTCCCATCTGTAAGCAACTCGGGTATCGTCAATAGTCAGGGCGATACGGCTATCCAGGCGTATATGGCCAGGCAGGGGTACGGTTTATCGGGAGAAGGAGTTAAGGTTGGGGTCATTTCCAATTCATACAATACATGACCGGGCGATCCCGCACACAGAGATGTTCTGAATGGAGATTTGCCGGGATTGGGTAACCCTGATTTTCCACTGCCGGTACAGGTGATCAAAGAATATCCCTACGGCCGTGCAACCGACGAAGGTCGGGCCATGCTTCAGATCGTTCATGATATTGCTCCGGGAGCCGGATTAGCTTTCAGAACGGGATTCATCAATGCAAGTGATTTTGCACTGGGAATAAACGAGTTAAAGGATGCAGGTTGCAATGTGATCGTTGATGATGTAACCTATATTACCGAACCGTTTTACCGGGACGGAATGGTGGCCCAGGCCGTCAATGCCGTAGCAGCAGAAGGTGTGGCGTATTTTTCTGCAGCCGGTAATTTCGGAAATCAATCCTATGAAAATGTATTCAAACCCGCACCGGCACCGGGCGGACTAAGTGGAAAAGCCCATGATTTTGGAGGCGGAGATATTTATCAAACCATAACCTTACAGCCCGGAACCTATACCGTGGTGCTTCAATGGCAGGACGATATTTATTCATCCGGAAACACGACTACAGGTACGCAAAATGATCTGGATATTTTTCTGACAGATAAATACGGGAATACATTATTCGGATTTAACCGGGATAATATTGGTGGCGACCCAATCGAAGTTC
The DNA here is from genome assembly GCA_044463745.1 of Chitinophagaceae bacterium. Taxonomy (GTDB): domain Bacteria; phylum Bacteroidota; class Bacteroidia; order Chitinophagales; family Chitinophagaceae; genus Ginsengibacter. Next base: position 4,371 of record JBIQMB010000273.1, read on the forward strand.
TTCCTTTTACCGTGGCCCAAACGACCCAAACAAACATCATGGTCATTCGTGCTTCAGGCAATGGAACTCCGCGTTTCAAGTATGTATTTTTCAGAGGAAATGGTGTCATTAGTAAATACAATTCAGGAACATCCACCATTGTAGGGCAGGCCAATGCAGCGGGTGCCATGACGGTTGGTGCTGTTCTGTTTTCAAATACACCGGCCTATGGAGTAAACCCTCCTACAGTAGCATCATTCTCTTCGGTAGGCGGCATGGCAGTTGATGGTGTAATGAGAAATAAGCCTGATTTCTGTGGGCCAAATGGAGTGAATACAACTGTTTATATGGGAGGTGCGAATATTGATGGGGATGTGTTTCCAAATTTCTTTGGCACATCCGCAGCCGCACCGCACGCCGCCGGAATTGCTGCTTTATTAATTGAAGGCAAAAAGAAATTTGCTGCAAGCAGCATCAGCCCGGATAGCATCAGGTACATTCTACAGCATTCAGCCATTGATATGGGCACTCCCGGTTTCGACTCGCAGTCCGGATACGGGCTCATTCAGGCTGCTTCGGCTTTACGCACCTTTGCTGCACCCAGGCCGGAGATTGTAAAGTTGTTGATGCCTGACACGACAATCAAGCCCGGTAGCCAGCCAATAAACATTAAAGTACAGGGCAATTTTCTGGATCCGAATTCAAAAGTTCTTTTCAGAGGGAAACCCATACCCACTACTCCGGTGAACAGCAAAGAGGCGATAGCCACCATCCCGGCTTTTATCGGAAACCCTGCCATTCAGGTTTATACTGCACCCATATCATCCAGTGGTATGGATGGCGGATATTCCGATTCATTGTTTTTCTTTTCGCCCGTACGTAAGGTGATAACCATAACAGCGCAAAACAGAGCAAAGAAATATGGGGAAAGTATTCCTTCTTTTGGCTCAACAATTTTGGTAGATAGTGTGCTTCTCCAAAACTCCGGGTTAACCCTTCAGGATTTGGGTTTAGATACCATACGCTATACTTCTTCGGCCAACAGCCGCAGTAATGTAGGATTGTATGCCATCAACCCGGGGATGAAGAATTATTCAGAAAATGATTCCACCCTGATTGCGCTGAAGGAACTTTATACTTATGTATTTAATAATGGCGTTTTAAC
>JBIQMB010000274.1:0-5422 GCA_044463745.1 Chitinophagaceae bacterium
TGATTCACGATGCCCACCAGGATACACTTTACGCCCTCTTCAATATTTACTTTCTTCTCTATCAAAATTTTTTCTTTTTATGAATGGTACTGCAAAAATAACGCAACATTTATTCTTGTATGATGAAATGCTGTATTTCAAATCCCTAACGCTTCCTTTAATCTCGCATATCCAGCTTTGCTAACAGGTAGTTCTTTGCCGGTGGTCAGCCTCACAAAATAGCTGTCTTTGTCGGGCAAATCGATCCGGGTAATCAAATGTCCATTGACAATGAAAGACCGGTGAATTCGGATAAATTTATACGGCAGTAAAGACTTTTCATAAAAACCCATGGTTTGTTTTTTTAGAAAATTTCCTTCGCCGGTAAAGATTTTTACATAGTCGTCGGCGGCCTCCAGGTACTCTATTTTTTGTACAGGAATAACCTTGATATTGTTGCCTTCCTTTACAATGATTCTATCTAATTGCCGGGTAGCCGCTGTGGCCAGATCATTGATTTCTTTTTCTGTGGCGGAATGACCTGATTGGAGAAATTTCTCCACAGATTTGCCAAACCGCTCTTTACTAAAGGGCTTAAGTAAATAATCGACTGCGTTTTGTTCAAAAGCCTGGATGGCATATTGATCAAAGGCGGTGGTGAAAATAATAGCCGGAGGTGCATCCAACAGTTCCAACATTTCAAACCCGTTGATGCGCGGCATTTGTATATCGAGAAAAATAAGATCCGGATTATGTTGCTGAATGGCCTTCAGTCCTTCAAATCCATCTCTGCATTCGGCAACCAGCTCCAACGGATAATCTATCATGTATTCTTTGATGATATCAGCAGCTAATGGCTCATCATCAATGATTATAACTTTTTTCATGGTTGAGGTATTAATATTTCAGTGATGAATTCATTTCCACTTGTATGTGTCCGTACCAGATCTGTGCGCGAAAAGAGCAGGTATAAACGCCGCTGAATGGAACTGATGCCGAAACCTGTACCTTGCGCCGCAGATGCAGTTTTAGGGTCGAAAGGATTTTGAACAATGATTTTAAGGTAATTGTCCATTTTGACTGCGGTTATTTTTATCAGTACATCGCCGGTGGTATTGTATAATCCGAATTTGATAGCATTTTCGACAATAGGCTGAAGCAAAAAAGGAGGCAAAAGATAGTTAAGTAAATCCTCATGATAAATGACTTCTGTTCGGAGCCTATGGCCAAATCTCACTTTTTCAATATCCAGATAAAGGCGCGTATATTCTAATTCTTTTTGTAATGGGATGAGTTTGGTGTCATCCTTTTGCAGCATGCCGCGGAGGAAATCACTGAGCTGCTGTACCATTTGGCGAGCTTTTTCAGGCTGAGATCCTATCAGGGAATTGATGGAATTGAGGCTGTTAAACAGGAAGTGCGGTTGAAGTTGCTGGCGGAGTTTAAAAAGTTCAGCTTCCCTTGTTAATTTTTCCGATTCGGATTGCATTTCCTGAACATCTCTTTTTTCTTGCTGGCTGTAAAGCTGTAGGCTAAACATGGTGAGGCTACTGGTAACCAGAAAACCCAGCCCGAAGCGGATGCCGGCTGAGTTTTTCAGGAAGAGAATATAGAGGTCTCCCTTCGGAAAAATAAGATGGAATACCATAACCAGAAGCAGCAACCAGATAAAGCAAATCATGAGTGCGGAAATCAGAATAAACCAGTACTTTTCTTTTCGCGGCAAATAATATTGCATGTTGTTGCTGGTCAACGAACACAACAGTGCCAGTATCATCCCGGAAGCAACCGCATCAGTAATGGAGTGAAAATAGTCATTGCCTAACTGAAACAAAATCCAAAACTGCAGAAGCATTACCAGTCCCCACCAAACAAACGTAAAAAGCCGGAATTTTTTATCAGAATATACAGAGATGGACAATTGTTCGAGAAATTAAAAAATGAAGATATCTTTTTTTATTCAGCTTATTTTGCGCTTTTTCACGGCTTAATGATTTGCAATTTCAATGCCTCCGAACAAACTTGTTCCTTTGATGAAAACTTTTTTCATCGGATCAGGTTTGAGCATTTGCAGATTACGCTTGTCTTCAACCCCGCCGAAGATTGCAGTAACATCATTTTGAATGTCCCAATTGGAAGGTACAATCAGTTTGGTGCCACCAAATACATTATTGACTTCAAGAAAAACGGGGCCTTGCATGTCTGACTGAAGTAAATTTAGTTCGGCCCCGCCCATAAAAGTAGTAACGGTGCCGCCTTTAAAATTCTTGGAGAAAATCATTCTTTTCACTCCTCCAAATAATGAATTGATATTGACATACTCCGGATCGATATTCCCTTCCGGTGTATCGCTGGCCGCACCATCTGCCAGGTTATTGCCCGTGTTGCCGCCAACAGATTCCTGCCATTGTTCTTCTTTTCTTTGCCGCGGGCGAACGATGTAAATCAGGCCGATCATAATCAGTATGGCCGGAAAAATAAACTGCTTGAAGTTGAATCCCTGAAAATTCTGGTCGGCTAAAAAGATAGAACCGATCAAAATCAAGATCCATGCACCTGCGTTCTGAAATCTGTCTTTCAAGCCAATACCTAGTCCGATAACGATTAAGATCATGGGCCAGGTGAATAACCATCCGGGAAGAGGCAAGCCTAATTTGTATCCAAGCATCAAAAGGCCGGCGAAAAATAAAAATACACCGACCCAAATGGTATTGGATGTACGACGATACATGCGTTCTTTTCTGCTTTCGTAATTTCTCATTTTTTTAATATTTTAATTATTCGGTCTCAAAAGTATAGGCAATTTGGGTCACTTTTAATACAGAATAGGCAAGGAAAGGACCTTTTTCGGTAAGTAACCGCTTTAAGTCGGTAAATAAATTTTAATAATTTGCTTTTAAATTAATAAGGTATTGTTTTATATTTTTGCGGGATGCAAAATACAATTCGGACAACCTGCTTTGTTTTCTTGTTGTTTTTGATGTTTTCGACGGTAAAGATCTATGCTCAGCAAACCGGAGACAGTGTACACATGAAGCACATAGATACAGTGTACATGAAGTTTCAGGATACGGTATATATGAAAAACCCGGACACAATACTCCGGATTAAGAATTTTACACCCTATTTTACACTCCATGTGGATAGTACGCTCCATTATCAGTTTGAGATAAACCGCGACGCCGACGAGTATTACTGGTATCTTAAAAATCCGCCCGTAGGTCTTAAAATTAATAAGGACAATGGGCTATTATATTTTAAAGCCGAAAAAGCTTTCTTCCTATCGGGAAAGCTGAAATACGATAGGGAATACAAAGTAAACCTCGGGGTACAGAACCTGAACGACGCCAAAGATCGCCTTGATACTACTTTTACCCTTGTGTTTTACAATACGGATATAGTACCTTCTAAATTGAAACCATCCCTAGCGAGCGAAGTATTTATGGAGGAAGGCGATACGCTGAGTTTTAAAGTGCAGTGCGAAACAGGAAGCTTTCCGATTGAGAATATAACATACATAACCAATTATCCGGTCAGGTCCACCACACCCGTAGCTCATTGTGACGATAACTTTACCTGGGTAGCCCCTTATGATTTTATCCGCGAAGGGGAAAATGTGAAATCCAAGAAACTAATTATCAAGTTTGTAGGGGTTGATAAATTTTTTAACCGGGATACTGCAACGGTGACCATCAACGTGGCCGACGGCATCAATTATCCGTTCAGGCTTGAAGAATACAACAAGACAGTGGCCCACATCGAAAAGTACATCAGCCAGCTTAAGGCTACTTTTATGGTGCTGGACCAGAAGGTAAAACAAACGCGTAAAACCCGCACTACCTTTGAGTTGTCGTCAGCTTCTACAGCCCTCGGAGGTACAGTTTTTTCTTCGCTAAAAAGTGAGGAAGCCAAGACCACCGGCAAAATACTTCCCAGCGTGGGTGTGGCTCTGGTACCTGTTAAGGAAGCCGTAGCACCCAATAAATCATACGAGCAAAATTCGGCCTCGCTTGTGCGCAGCGATATTCAACGACTTCAGTATCTGCTTAGCAATAATATGCTGATGGGGGAGAAAGATGATGACATCATTAAGAAAACCACCAAATTAAGAGATGATCTCAAGCAGGTTCAATTGCAATTGGTAGATATACCCCTTGTAGTTGTAGATGCCAGCAATGCTGAAGTGGAAAGGTATTTCAATAGTCCGAAGGTGAAGAAAAAATACCGTTTAAAGAAGGGGAACTAATTCGTCCTGCACTTTTCTCTTTAATTTTGATGAATGGAAATCGATTCTGTTGAAGGAAGGTTATATTTGAAAAAATGATCTTCAATCAATAGCGATTGATTAATCGGATAATAGATTTCTGTTAACTGCATGAGATTTACGAATGGAATGCCGGTAAATGAAATCTAAAATAATTTCAAATTTCATCGTAAAAAAGAATAAATAAAACATGAAAAAAAAGTTCTTAGTCGCTCTGTTTTTACTACCTTCTGTTGCTTTTTGCCAGTCCAAATTAACCATTGAAAAAATCATGCAGGATCCGGCATGGATCGGCACTTCGCCTTCGGGTACTTTCTGGAGTTTAAATAGCGATACGCTGTTTTTTAATTGGAATCCGGAAAAAGCGCCATCGGATTCATTGTACTTTATCACCTTAAAAAACACAACACCTCAGAAAGCTTCTCCAGAGCAAAAACGAAATACCCTCCGCTCGCAGACCGTTCAGTATAACCAGGACCGGTCGGCTTATGTCTATTCTATCGACGGTGATATTTACTATCAATCCATTAAACCGGCCAAACTGCTACGCGTTACCCAAACCGTAGAGACGGAGTCAGGCCCTCAATTTTCTGCCGATGGCAAGAAGATTTATTATCAAAGGGATCGAAATTTTTATTCGTGGGATGTATCTACCGGCCAGACGGTTCAGTTAACCAATTTTGTTACAGAGCAAACGCCATCCTTTGCCAGAGGAAGCAGTGCACGGGGCACACAGGCCGAGCAGTGGCTGGCTAATGAACAAAAACAATACATTGAGGTACTGAAAGAAAGGAGTGAAAAAAGAGAAGCGGCCAGAAAATACAGAGAGCAGTTTCAGGAAAAAGAACCGCTCCGGAAACTCGCTACAGGTGGTAAGCAGTTGTCGGGCGTCTCTTTGAGCCCCGATGGTATGAATGTGAGTTATCGGCTTTATGATGCACCCGCGCCCGCCAAAGGCACAATCGTGCCGGACTATGTAACGGAGTCGGGCTATACCACAGATATTCTGGGAAGGAGAAAAGTGGGTGAACCGCAGGGAAGCTACACCATGTATGTTTATGATAAAAATATAGATTCTGTATTTAAGATTAATACGGATAACCTGCCGGGGATTCGTGAGGTGCCTGAATTTTATAAGGATTATCCCAAGGTATATGATTCTTTAAAAAAGAAGAATGC
>JBIQMB010000275.1:0-5406 GCA_044463745.1 Chitinophagaceae bacterium
TTACGACCTCACGCTTTGGTTGCAAAACCGATAGTATGAGTCGTAAGTTTTTCACCTATAAATTACCCAATCCTTCATTTACGATCGATAAAAACGCCGGATGCGGGCCCATATCGGTTTTAATAACCAATACGACGGAAGATATTGATCTCTATGATTACTTTTGGGATTTCGGAAACGGCCAGACTTCTACAGCCGTGCAGCCGGGTCTTGTTCTATTTAATACCAACCCTACTTACGGAGATACAACTTACCATATTAAACTTCGGATGTTATCAGAATGTGATACCATTACCGTTACCAGGTCTGTTCATGTCAGTTCGAAACCAAAAGCACTTTTTTCACCGGATATAACCACCGGCTGTTCTCCTATGAAAGTTGTTTTTAAAAACACCTCAAGGGGTGTTAATAATGTATATCATTGGGATTTTGGAGACGGGCATACCGAAACACTGACCACTGCTGATAATGTACAGCACACATTTTATTCCGGCAAAGTGGACACTTTCAATGTGCGTCTAATCGCTTCAAATGGGTGTGGTAATGATACTTTGATTTATGCTGTCATTGTTTCGCCAAACAATATCAATATCAATATGGCCATGAACGGTCCCGATCATTCGGGGTGCCTGCCCCATTCAGTTGCTCTGATCAATAATAGCGCAGTTGCTGCGTCATTCCAGTGGGATTTTGGAGATGGAAATTTTTTGAGCACATCCAAAAATGTAGATACTGTCTATCATACTTATTTCGATTCCGGAAGCTATACCATTTCATTGCGTGCTCAAAATAATTGTTCGGATACAACAGTTTTCGACCGGGTGATGGTTTACCCTAAACCGGTAGCATCCTTTTCATCCTCTGCTTCACGTTTCTGCAAAGGCGATGCCGTTACATTCACCAACCATTCTCTTCTGGCTACCTCTTATCTTTGGAATTTTGGAGATGGCAAAACTTCCGTGCTTGAAAACCCGGTTCATTTTTATAATACGCCGGGGGTATATACTGTCAAACTTTTTGTATACAAATTGAACGCACCCGGTAGTTCCTGTGTGGATAGTATTGAGAAGCAAATAGAAATTGTAGAAACGATGCCTGGTACATTTACCGTCAGTGACAGTGTTTCAGCTTGTGCACCTCTTACGGTCAGGTTTACCAACGATATCAGACCCTCTGTAACGGCTATCTGGGATTTTGGAGATGGACAGAGTGCTACCGGCGATCAGGTTTCTCACACTTATTTGTATTCGGGTACTTATACTGTAGTGCTGAATGTAGAGGTTCAGGGTGGCTGCACATACCGTACTGAAAAGAAGATTACGGTTAATGGCCCCTCCGGAAAAATGAAATATTCAGGAGGAGGTTATTGCTCTCCGGAGCCTGTACGTTTTGAAGCAGAGGCGGTTAATACCAACACCTATTTCTGGGATTTTGGAGATGGAGAAACCGTCACTACTACCCAGTCTGTCATTTATCATGTATATAAGAACCCGGGTAATTATGTGCCTTCGTTAACCCTGAAAAGTAATGCCGGTTGCGATTATTTCATCAAGGGTTCTGATACGATAAAAGTAGATCAAGTAACAGCGGCATTCAAAACAAATATTGACCAAAGCTGTGGCTCTACGCTAATCGAATTCACTGATAATTCTTTCGCCTATTCAGGCAGGAGTTCGGTAATATGGGATTTTGGAGATGGGACAGGTGCTGTCGGAACCAAGGTAAATCACGTGTTCAACGCTTCAGGCGATTATAATATTCAGATGATTGTATCAAGTAATGCAGGATGTGTAGATACGATCAGGAAGTTAATGCAGGTGCGCGTTAACAGTGTGCCGGTTGTGGGCATCAACGCCGAAACGGAAGCCTGTACTAACCTTCCAGTCCGGTTTGCCGGATTCACACAATCCATTGACCAAATCAGCTTCATGCAATGGGAAATATCTAACGGAGTTAAGTCGAGAGATAAGGACCTGGATTATGTATTTACCGCACCCGGCACATACAAGATTCGTTTTATAGCGGGCACTATTAATGGTTGTTATGATACTGCTTTTCATACCATCCTTGTCAAACCTTCGCCTCGGATTAAAGCAAGTGCTGATGTTATTATTTGCAAAGGCAACTCGGCACAACTGAATGTGACCGGCGCTTCAAGATATCAATGGACACCATTGCAGGGGCCTTAGTTGTACAGATTGTGCTGCACCTGTTGCATTTCCGGATATCACTACACCCTATGTAGTTGCCGGATTTAATGATGTGGGATGTCCGGCTTACGACACGGTTAATGTAACCGTAATACAACCTATGCGAATGAACACTTCCGGTAATGATTCAATATGCATCGGTGAATCTGCAAATCTGAATATAAGTGGTGCTGCTATTTATCAATGGTCGCCCTCGGTTGGGCTTAACCAAACAAATATTTCCAATCCGATAGCTTCTCCTGACGTTACTACCACATACCGGATTATCGGTTACGACGGCCACAATTGCTTTACAGATACAGCCTTTATTACGGTAGCGGTAGGAAATTATCCGACCATTGATCTCGGGCCTGATCAAACCTTGCCTACCGGAACCATGCTTCCGCTGAAGTCTGTGGTGAAGAACGGGCCAGTTAAAAAATGGGAGTGGACACCTACTACAGATTTAAATTGCTCGGACTGTCCTGAACCAGTAGCGCATCTAAAAAACGACATAACCTATGCAGTAGAAATAACAAGTGCCTACAACTGTAAAGCCACAGACACCATTCAGATCAAGGTATTTTGCAAGAGTGCTCAGGTATTTATTCCAAATGCTTTCTCTCCTGATGGTGATGGAATTAATGATGTGCTGATGGTGAGAGCTACGGGCATTGCTATGGTTAAGTCTTTCAGGGTGTTTAATCGATGGGGACAATTGGTTTTTGAAAGAAATAATTTTGCGCCAAATGAGCCTTCCTTTGGGTGGGATGGGAGGGTGCGGGGAGTGCCGCAGCCGCCGGGGGTATATGTTTATACAGCTGAGGTAATTTGTGAAAACAACGTACCATACACCTACAAAGGGAATACAACAATTTTAAAATGATGCTACAATGAAGTTACTGGTAAGGGTTATATTCTTTTTTTCAGTTTCGATTTCAGCTAAGTATGCCTATGCTCAGGATATTAATTTTTCACAGTTTTATGAACTTCCCATGCTTCGCAATCCGGCTCTGGCAGGGATATTTTCAGGCGACATGCGAGTGACTGCCGGCTATCGAAATCAATGGCAAAGCGTGACTACACCTTATCAAACAGAAGTGCTGGGGGCAGAACTTAAATTCTCTCTGGGTCAAAACAGTTACGACTTCCTCACTGTAGGCCTACAGGTTACACATGATGAAGCCGGAGATTCCAGGCTCAGCAAAACCCAGGTATTACCAGTGCTCAATTTACATAAGTCCGTAAATGGTGAAAAGGACAGTTACATATCGGCCGGATTTATGGCCGGGCCCGTACAGCATCGTTTTGACCCTACAAAACTGCAGTTTGATGATCAATTTGTAAATGGAACTTTTAGTCCTGCCAATCCCACACGACAGACATTCAGCAACACTAACTTCACCTATTGGGATTTAGCTGCGGGGCTGTCGTTTAGCAGTGAAGGGCCCAATGATATACGTTATTATATTGGAATGGGGTTGTTTCATTTCACCAGGCCTAAGGTGGCCTTCATCAATACCAATGATATCAAACTTAACCCCAAGTTTGCGGTCAACTTTGGCGCATCCATTCCGACGAGTGATGAAGATAAATTTGTTCTTTATGGTGATTTTTTCACACAGGGTGGACACGAGCAAGCGCAAGGCGGATTTTTGTATAGCCATGATTTGATTAGCTATGGTGATGAGGAAGCCATTACTTTTTCGGGTGGTGTTTTTTACAGATGGAGTGATGCGGTCATTCCGGTTGTAAGGTTAGACTATTATCAGGTGGGTGTGGGCGTCAGCTACGATGTGAATGTCAGCAAATTGAAAACAGCTTCACAAATGCGCGGTGGGCTTGAGATCACCTTATCTTACAAGACTTATCTAAATGTGCTGAACAGTTCGATGAATAAAGTGCGTTGCCCTTCGTTTTGATTAAAGCTCAACTTTTATTTTTGGTCAAATAAATGCGCTGAGGCAATCGTAGCCGTTATACTTAGAGAAACTTGTTTAATTAAGCATCCTGATACGGCTCAGTTTTCCAGAATGAAGTTAAACATAATGGTGCCTGTTTCATTCCCTCCTGAAGCGGTTGGATTGAACTTGAGTTCCATCGCTTTTTGTCGGGCTATATTGCGTAGTGTGGGGTTAGACGTTGTGGTTCCTTTAGCACCCGGATTGGCAGAAACTACTTTTCCTGATGCATTCACAACTACATCTACGAATACTTTCGCATTTTCGTTGAAATCTCCTTTCATATTCGGAAAGCTGAGTATTCTTCTGCCTGTCAACCCTCTTGAAATACTGATGTTTCCACCGCTGCGTCCACCGGGAGAGTTGCCATAGGAATCGGGTTTGCCGTCCGGACTCCCCATGTCACCTGTACCGCCGGGTTTGTACCCCTGATTTCTAAAGCCATTGTCTTCATCTGCATTGTTGCCTCCGGTGCCTGTGCCACCCTTGTAAACGATTTTAGGTTTGGGCGGTGCGGGATTGGGATTGGGAATCGGAGAGGGGTTCACCGTTTTGGAAGCTTTGGAAGCACTTTCCCGGTTTATTTCTTTTGCAGCTTTTTCCGGCTTATCCGTCTTTGCCACCGGGGCAGCATCCAGGTCGCCATCTTCATCAGCCTGAACCTGACGGCTCGGCGACTCTGTAGCACGCTGGCTGCTTTGTGTAGCGGCAATGCTTTGTGCATCCGGTGCCTTATCACCCTTTACCAGGGGTTGCTCTTCTCCCCATCCTTCTTCTTCATTGCCAAGATTAATTTCAATAAGATCCATCTCGTTGGGGACCGGTGGGGTAAACATTTTCCAGGTGTACAGAAAAGCAAAAACTAAGATAACACCGCACACTAAAAGCGTGTACAGCAATGCCTTTCTGTTTTTTTGTACCTCAAATTCGTGAAGAGTCAGGGTGTTCACTTTGGATTAATTTTCAGTAAAGATATTGATTTGCATAAAGGGCGTAGCCGATTTTGTGTTAAAAAATCAACTTCTTTCTCCAAATAGAAGCGTGCCAATCCGGATCATACTGCTGCCGCAGGTAATGGCTGTTTTATAATCACTGCTCATGCCCATGCTTAGGATATCCCACTCTGCTGATGGTGAATGCTGTTTTCCATCCTCAAAAAGCGCAGCCAAACTTTTAAATTCTTTTTTTACCTTATCCATATCGTCTGTGAATGTAGCCATCCCCATCAGGCCCCTTACCCTCACGTTTGCGTACAA
>JBIQMB010000276.1:0-5371 GCA_044463745.1 Chitinophagaceae bacterium
AATCGGATTATAACCGTCAATTTTACTTAGTGTCACTTTTGCCGTTAGTGAATTTGTCAATTCTACTTTTTCAATTTTTGCATACCCTGGTACGTACTCATAATTGGTATTCTTATTATCCATATCCACATAACACTTAAAGTAGAGGTATTCCATCCCCTCAAAATATTTTTCCTTTAGCTCCGTAACATTACTCACCGACTGCGGCAATTCAATAAACACAGTATTTGCATTAATGATACCGGAATTCTGGCTAACGGAACCCACCCCCTTTAAAAAGCACATTACAGACGCCCTTTTATCCTGAACGTACGCATAATCATCGGCTTCATATTTGACATTGATGCTGCCGCCGGTAGGCAAATTAATTTTCTGCAGTTGCCAATATCCGGCCCAGCGGTCAGCCTTTATTTTGTTTTGTACGGAATAAGGAAACTCAGCATTGCTTAGTCCATTTATGTTTGCTGAGTCTGCGGGCTTATACATACCCCATCGGTCGTATTGCCGGTATTGGTAAGGCTGATATGCCGGTATATTATATTCAAATGTATATGGATGCATTCTTCCACTTCCATTTTTATAAAATGTGAAATAAACTTTCTTGAGAGTAAGCTTTCCTCCAGTAGCACTGTTGGGTATATCGGTAAACATTTCGTACGAATATTCGAAATGAACAGTCTTGACAGGAATGGCATCAGAAGGAATGGTTTTATTTTTATATAAGTCAGCCTTTGAGTAAAGTCTTATTTCTTTGAGCCGTTTTAATTTGAAGGAATTATCAATCGCCCCATCCGAATTAAGCACTCCAAGAGCATCTGTACGATCTTCAAGAACAAATACCGCAAGCATCGTTTTGGATTCTATGGAATGTAAATACCATTGCTCCCGCTCGCCATATACGTAAGAAGCTTTATCATCTTTCTTATCGGATATCCATCCCTCGTTATAATTGGCAATCCTTTGCGTACTTCCATCCACATTAAAGAGTGGGGTTCTCCACTTATAATTGCCCAACTTTGAATAATTAAATTTTACCGCTGTCCCCTGGTCATCATCTGTTATACCATCGCCTGTGATATCCACATAGTCTGGTGATAAGATTGCCGTTAGCAAAAAGGAGGTGGCGTAGCCGCTGATGCGTTGTTTATTAAACCCGAATGTATAATCTTTACTGGTAAATCTGGCATCACCGCTGCTGGTTGGCAGAGAGTCCTCCTGCGCCGAATATTTAAAAAGGCCCCGCTTGCGCGCAGCTTCATCAGCTTTTATACTAAAGGAAACTTCATCCTGCCGGAGGTTGTAAACGGGAATGCCATAGACCTGCCGGGTACCACTTTTATCCGTTAATGTAATTTCCGACAAATGATGGGCTTTTTTACCCAGTGATTCAGATATACGCGGCATTTCTACCACAGCCGCTTCGTTGCAGCCCGGTACAACAATGCTATCCATAGGATAACTTCTGATAGCTTTTTCCAATCCATAACCCGTGGCTTCACCAGCAGTCAGGTATGAAAACAGGTCATTCCTTTTATCCTGGGTTTCCTTATCTATTACTGAAGTAAACACCTTGCCTGATTTCGAGTTTAATCTATTCTGCGCAGTCCCTCTTCCAAATGTCTTAGCCCACGCATCATTACGTAAACCAACAGAAACGGCCTCCTTTTCCCCAATTTTTTTTACAAAACCCGGTGCTATCAATGAATTTTCCCCTACTTTTTTAAAATAAGTTTCCGGTATTTCCGGGTTAGATGATGTGTTTAAAAAATCACCATTTGTTTTAAAGTCATTCAGGGTTTTCCACTTCCCCGTCTTATTGGTCATCCGGTTATAGGATAGATCCGGCACCCCTACATGTGTAATATTACCAAAAGCAAGCTCCAGGCCGAAACCAAACTTGTCAGATTTTGATTTTTGACTATGTTCTGAAAATATTCCGCTGCTCGAAGACGTAATTTTATATTGACCCGAAACATTTTGACTCGTTAGTGTAAAAAGATCATAGTTGATAACAGGCAAGGGGAGGTAAGGAATTTTAGCCAGGTAAGGCCTGTCGTTTTCACGATTATAATCCATTAATGCCTGTGGATTTGCTTTAGCCCTGAAAGCATTCATAAACCCATACGCAGGTAGTAACCTTTTCTGGTCGGATATAGCAATATCCTGCTTACTGTACGAACCGGATATCCCGGTTGCAAGCGTAATTCCAAAAAGTGTGCCTCCTGCACGTACGGTATAATTATATGACTTTGTCCTTTGGGGTATTTCGATACCGGGCACATAAGATTCACCCGCAAATGAAATAGCATATCCACCAGATATTAAATTTAAGGTCTTCCTTGCGTTGCCGACTTTGATACCTTTTTTAAAACTCAATCCTGAAAAAGCCTGGCCCTCAAGGCCCCGGGTTGAGTTATAGCTAAAGTTTACAGAGTTGTTTAAGGTGAATTCATTATTCCAAAACTGTTTCGAAATTTCGGGCAGGTTAACATTTCCGTTCAAAGTAGCTCCATCCTGGTTGTCGGAAGTGATGCCCAAATTCATCGTAGCAGAATTACCCAATAAAGAGGATATACCTAATGTGGCATTAAAACCTATTTCCGCTTTAATGCCGGTATAGTTATTACTTACTATACCCAGATTCATTTTGACAGGGTTGATACCGGGAAAAGGTCTGCCCTTTCTTTTCAATTTGATTACAGGATTTGATATGCCGCGAGCTACAAACGGTTTTACCGCTACCTGCTTTTCAATCAAGTCCCCGTCAGCCTCACCTCCATTAAAATCGTCTGGAATTCCTCTGAGCTGCCTGTTGACAGATCCGGGATTAAGGCTCCATCCAAACCCAACCCAACCGGCCTCATCATCCATTGTTTGCCCTGAATTATAACTCAGGTTTAAAGGGTATCCACCAATATCAAGGAGCGGAATATTATAGTGAAAGTCGCCTGTAAATAAATCTACCATATCATTTAAACCGATAGGGTGAAAGCTACTTATTTCGGGTTGTTGAGGGCCCGAAGTAAGCGCCGCACTTTGTACAGGTATAAATACACTGAAAGAAAAAACAACCAATACAAAAAATGCAAGTAACTTCCTGTATCTGTTAACTACTTTCATCTGTCTTCATTCATTTATTTTATTAAAACTGAAAACGCAACTCCCCCATTTTAAATGTCTCATCATTAATCAATATCGAAAATGGCTGAGAATCGTTATCTTTTTCAAACGAAACCACATATTCATAATTATTTTTCCTGCCGTTAGCAATGCGCTGTACAAATGCCGGCATCAAGGTATCGCCCAAAACAATCTTTTTCACAACCCTGTCCATACCAAAATTTATATCACTCAAATCATTGCTGTCATTAATCACGGCTCTACTGTCTATCATTATTCTGAAATAATCAAAATGACCTCCGTCTTTCCCTTCATGAAATGATTCAGGCATCCATTGTACACTACATTTATTTTCGCCAACGGTGATAACCTGAGTCGCTATTTTGCGATGCGCTTGTCCACACCCTGCAAGTGCCAAAAACAGTATAACTAAAAGCCTTTGCATCATTCGTGATATATAAATTTCAAATTCAATAATTGCCCGTCAGGCATTTTAATTTCCAATAAATAGCTGTTTCCTTCTTTGAAGGCAGGATATTCATACAACATCAGATCGTATTTATTCAGGCCTGCATTTAGTTTCAGAGAAGGCAGATTCTTTATCGCTTTATTTGATTCGGATAAATTATAAATGTTGTATGCCAATTCCATATCTGTATATGAATTATTTATCGCAAATTTTAAAATCCTGTTTGCTACATAATATCCATTTGTATTGCCAGGCAGTATTTCACGATAGCTCTCTTTGGTTTCGATGACAGAATCTTCTTCGCAATTAATTTTAAAAGTCCATATCTCTGAGCGTGACAAAAGCATATTATTAACAGAGTATAATACCTGCCATGCATATTTTTTACCCTTTTCCAGTGCTTTACTATTTAAAGGATAATTGATACGCGGAACTCTCAGGTCACCTAAATTTATAATTGGATTATTATAACTCAATGCTTCACGTGAGGTTTGATTTTCTTTAATTTCGGTGAGTAATAAGCGATAGCTTGCGTTTAAATCAGAGGGCATGGGTGGCTGCCATATAAAGCCTGGTTTTATATTACAAATTTCTTCGCCATCTATAGGATCTACTAATAATAAAGGTGATAAGGGGCGAAGTATATGATGAAAACAGTTTTCATAAAAGTCCTGAATCCCTGCCTTTTCTCCAATGGAAGTTATCTCATAGCAATACTCATATTCTCCTTCCGGTAATTTGTTAGTCTGTTGAAAAACAGAAGATACCTGATTACTAAAAAATTTGATACTCTTTGCAGCAATTATAGCCTGATTGAAGGAAGTAAGCCCTTTCCGTATAACCGCCGGCTGTGAATTAATTTCTGCTACTTTCCCTACTCTTTCTTCAGATATTATTATTCTTATTGAGGCATTAAATTCTGTATTTGTCAGGTTATTAACCTGAAAAAAAGTAACACCGCTAAGCGATTGTCCATTTACTGAAGGCAAAAAATTAATTTGTACTTGCGCGCTTGTTTGCAGGGAAAGCAGAAAAACAGCTACTAATATTTTGATATGTAAGGATACGCTCATTCCGAAATTCTATTTAAGTTGATATGAGAATGATATATTACCAGACAAGGAAGGAATATGCACCCCTTCTGCAACAAACAGGTTTTTACCGGCAGTTAAGTAAAAATCCAGCAACATGCTTTTATTTACAATAACGTTGGCTGATTGTTTAAGCGATAGTTGGCTGTACATGCGATTGATGCTGATAAATGC
Source organism: Chitinophagaceae bacterium (assembly GCA_044463745.1). Taxonomy (GTDB): domain Bacteria; phylum Bacteroidota; class Bacteroidia; order Chitinophagales; family Chitinophagaceae; genus Ginsengibacter. The sequence goes on from JBIQMB010000276.1 coordinate 4,855, forward strand.
AATTGCAGTACTCATTGAAAATCTTACAGATGAAAAAAAGGTTACCCCGCCATCCATTGCCACTGATGAATTACCATACAGATATTGAATATCTTGTTTTGCATGTGTAACAATGGTATTAAGAAATAAAGCCTGCTTAACTTTGCTTAATGTCTGTTGACTTGCTACAGATAACGTACTATTGTTAATAAATTCGTTTGTAAACTGGTTGAGGTAGCGGTCTTTCGATGTAGTAATTTCTATATAATTTCGATAAGTTAAGCCTTTCATCACTTTTTTATACACATTACCACGTAACGAAAAGTAAGAAGACTGCCCTGTAACATAGCTTTTTGACCCTTCAATTCTTCTATTCACGTTTGGCTGAAACCGGGCTTCTACAAATTGCCCTTTGTGAAATTTCCATCTTACATCCGATACATAAGACAAGCTTCGCCATTTCCGGTTATCAACATCGAAAGTATACTCCCTGTAATGGATCTTAAACCGTAAAAATAATTTCCTGTTTAGAAAAAAT
>JBIQMB010000277.1:0-5370 GCA_044463745.1 Chitinophagaceae bacterium
TATGCAGAAGGCAAAAACTTTTATAATTTGCTGCTCCAGGATTCTGCCTATTGGAAATATGTGTTCATGAAAGGTAAGGACTTCAATGAAACACTCATTTACAAGCCAGGTAGTTATGGCTATTTTTTGCAAGAAGGTAACTTTATGGTTATAAGGTTAACGGCCCTCCTTTCGTTCCTGACGTTTGGGCAATACTTACTAATCAGTCTTTTTTTTGGATGTTTTGCATATTCTGGTTTATGGCGGCTGTTTATGTTTTTTTATCACAGAAGGCCTGAAATGCACATAGCATTTGCTCTGTCAATTCTTTTTTTCCCTTCGGTAATTTTCTGGAGTTCGGGCTTAATGAAAGACTCATTGTGTATGGGAGCCTTGGGATGGTTTACATTTTCACTCGGAAAATTAGCATCGGGAAATAATGTATTAAAATACGGGATAACCGCTTTTATTTCAGCATACTTGATCTGGATTATTAAGGTTTACATCCTTCTTGCGTATGCGCCTTTTTTATTGCTCTTTATTTTCATGAATAAAGTAAGGATTGCTAAAGTGAACTTTTTCAAACTCGTATTCGCCTTTGTAATATTTGGAGGAATTGTCCTTACTTTCTTCAAAACCTATTCCTCTTATCAGGACGAATTAGGAGCTTACGCTATTGAGAATATCACCACTTCAATCGAAAGCTTGAATTATGCTCTTTCCCAAACGGATCGTAACAAAGCCGAATCCAACTTCAACCTCGGTGCCGAGTTTGACGGAACCCTGCCAGGCTTAATCAAGATGGCCCCCTATGCTGTGGTAGCTACATTTTACAGGCCGTTTATTTGGGAAACACGAAAACTTTCGCAGTTGATGGCAGCCGTGGAAAGCCTGGTGCTGATCTTCTTCACCTTAAAAATATTATTAAAAATCGGACCTTTTCGTTTTTTAAAATATATTTTTTCCGATCCAATGATTCTATTCTGCCTTTCTTTTGCACTGGTATTTGGCATTTTTGTAGGAACGAGCACCATCAATTTCGGTTCGCTGGTGCGATACAAAATTCCGGCTATGCCTTTTTACTGCATTGGTTTATACCTGATTTATGCAAAAGCAAAAAGCAGGGCCAAATCTAAAGATGCGGTAGCAGGTTCTCAGACTCAAAATGAAGGATTGGATGCTTCTGTTATACCGACTTTAGGATAATGAAATACTAAAAGTGAGCTTCACTCTCCATCAATCGAATTATTCGGTTATGGGAGGCTAAAAGAATTGATCATTCTGATAATGATATCTCTTCTTTCCATCGTCACATCGGGTTTTCTGACCCATATCTCTGATATTTGCCACAAAAATATAAATTGGAAATACTAACAGAACTCATTGTACACAAGGCTGGAAACAAAGGACTGAACGAGCCCCTTTTCCTGAGTAAAGTAAAGCCTGTTATCAATAGCGAACTCAATGATACCCTCACTTCTTATTTTTTGTCCTCTTTCAAAGATGAAGAATACTACAGATTCTACCATGATATTGATCTGGTGCATAATGAAGTGTATGCCTGCGTAAAAAAGATTTTTGAGAACAATGAAACCTTTCAGGAACAATCCGAGAATATTGCCCGACACCTTTACAATGCCAGCACACACCCCAAAATAAAAGGCGGTGAATTATATATAGCCTATTTCCAAAATCGCCCATTCAAGGACTCCTTCGTAGATGCGATTGGGTTGTTCAAATCCGAAAACAGAGAAACTTTTTTGGAGGTTGATCAGATATCTGATGGCTTTGAGTTAAAAAGCACACAGGGTATTAATATTCAAAAACTTGATAAGGGATGCCTTATTTACAATACAGCAAAAGAGGATGGATATGTTTTGTCTGTTATTGATAATACGAATAAATCCGTAGAAGCTCAATACTGGAAAGATGATTTCTTGGGAGTGATGATAATCAACAACGAATTTAACCAGACAAACCAGTTTCTTTCGATGGCAAGAATGTTTGTAACCAAACAGCTTCAGGAAGATTTTGAACTAAGCAAAACGGATAAAATCGATTACCTGAACCGATCTGTGGATTACTTTAAAACCCGAAATCAATTCGATAAGGAGGAATTCGAAGAACAGGTTTTTGGACATGAAAATGTAATCGAATCATTCAGAAAATTTGATCGCAATTACAGAGACCAAAACGAAGTAGAACTGAATGACCAGTTCAAGATATCAGCTCCGGCAGTAAAAAAACAGGCACGGGTTTTTAAAAGTGTTCTCAAACTTGACAGAAACTTTCACATCTATATACATGGCAATAGAGAGCTCATCGAACAAGGAGTGGATGAGTTGGGAAGAAAGTTTTACAAAATATATTACGAGGTAGAAAGTTGATTCTATATAAAAGCACCAGGAAAAATCGATTTTAAATTCATAAACTTTTTCCTAAACCACTTGCTTGCAAATCATTTGAAATATTTAATAATGATTATCCGTTAATCATTCCTGTTTAAATCATTTATTTTGCACAAATTATAATACCCCCATGTGTGGAATCGTCGGCTCAATAAATTATGATTTTTCGGAACCAGTTGCTTTAAAATATTTAGAACATCGTGGCCCGGATGACCATGCAAATTACCATCATGAAAATATCCGGCTTTTTCATTTAAGACTTTCGATTCTTGATATAGGCCTCGGCAAACAGCCCATGAGTTTAACTGACCGATATACCATTATTTACAATGGCGAAATTTTTAATCACAAGGAATTAAGAGAACAATTTAAACTGAAAGGTGAAACATCTTCTGACACGGAAACACTATTGTTGCTTTATCAGAAATTCGGAAAGGATTTCCTTAACCTGCTCGATGGCATGTTTGCCTTTGCTATCTACGATAAAATTAAAAACCAAATCTTTATAGCCCGCGATAGAGCAGGGTTAAAGCCTTTTTATTATTATTCTGACAATCAAAAATTTGTTTTTGCCAGTGAATTGAATGCCCTAAGCCAGCTGCTGCCTTTGCAAATAGAAAAAAACAACCTGTATTCATATCTCAGGTTTGGCAGCCTTTACCGAGCATTAACTCCATACAAAAATGTAGCAGAACTGGAACCGGGGCATTTTATGACCATTGACTGCCACTCACCTAAAATACAAAAAACAAGATGGTGGAATGTGCATGATTTTTATAAGAAAAATATAGACGGATCATTAGAAGAAATACTTTCGCAAACGGATCATCTGCTGCACACTTCTGTCAGAAGAAGAATAGAAACCAGTGATCTGGAAGTAGGTGCTTTCCTGAGTGGTGGCATCGATAGTGGCCTGGTTACCGCCGTGGCTAAAAAATATAATCCTGACTTAAAAACATTCACCATTTCCTTTAAAGGTGAATACGATGAAACCCCTCTCGCGCGGCTGGTAGCTGACCAGTACAACACCAATCATACGGAAATAAAAATTTCTTTTGACCATCTTAAAAATGACGTAGAAAAAATCCTGCATAATTATGGTGAACCATTTTTCGATAGTTCCGCTATTCCTTCCTATTACGTCAGTAAGGCGGCCAAAGAATACGTTACCGTCATTTTAAATGGAGATGGTGCCGATGAATTGTTTGGCGGATACAGACGCTATGTCCCTTTTTCGCGCTACGATTTTTTTAAGTCGAACTCATTCGTCAGAGGCAGTGCCAGATTTTGGAAGTCCGTCCTTCCTGAACCCTCCAGGCGCATGTCCATTTACAACTATCTGTTCAGGCTCGTTTCTCTGGCCTCCAAATCCGGATTACCCGTTTATCTCTCAGCCGGTGTAGATATTTTTGAGGATTTTGAAAAAGAAATACTTGCTGATGAAAACCAATACCTTTCCCGAATGGTCGATGATTTCCGAACCATCACAGATTCGAACCTGACCGGCTTAAAGAAGCTAATGAACCTCGATTTTGACACGAACCTTTGTAATGATCTATTGGTTAAAATGGATATTGCCACTATGGCAAATTCGCAAGAAGGAAGGAGCCCTTTTCTCAGTAAAGAATTTTTGGAGTTTGCTCCTGCCCTGCCGGATTCATTCAAAATTCAGGGACGCACAACAAAATATCTTCTGCGAAAATTAGCCGAAAGATACTTGCCTAATGGACTCATCCACCAGCCCAAACGCGGGTTTGAAATTCCATTAAAAAACTGGGTTAATGGTGAATTGAGTTCAATGATAAGCGACTACCTTTATTCCTCCAATGCATTTTATCCGGAAATAATACGTAAAGATTTTATCGTGAAACTATTAAACGGTAAAGTCAATGTACCGGCAGAAAAAAGAGCTAAGATGCTTTGGACTATTTTTGCCTTGGAAGTATGGTACCAAAACCAAAATACATGAACCCGAAAAGAATTGTTGTCATAGAGAATGGCCTCATTTCTACCTATACAATGAGGGATGGATTGATGAAAAAACTGCTCAGCGAAGGGTATGAAGTCACCGTAATGACGCATGCCAACCACCATAAAGCAAAGGTAGAGGAGTCGGGCATTAAGGTGATAGATGTGGGATCGGGCAATGTAAACCCATTTAAAATTTCATTATACATTTATAAGTTGTATGTCAACCTTAAAAAGGTAAAACCCGCCGTATGTCTTACTTTTAGCGTAAGGCCCGCCATCTGGGGCAATCTTACATGCAGAATGTTTTCCATCCCCGTTATTACAAACATCACGGGCACAGGTCCGCTTTTTGAAAGTAAAAACATAGCTTACAAAGTGATCAGATGGATTTATCCCTTTGCACTCAAAAAAACTAAAAAAGTATTTTTTCAAAACAACGACGACAGAAACCTTTTCATTGCACACAAATTCGTTTCAGGGGCCAAAACCGATCTGATTCCCGGCTCAGGGGTCGACTATCAAAAATTTGATCCTGAATTATTTCCTTCTCCAAACGGCAAACCTTTTACATTTTTATTTATTGGCCGGCTGATTTTAGACAAGGGAATACTTGAATACATTGAAGCAGCTAAGAAATTAAAATCCAAATACCCCAACATCAAGTTCAAAATCATCGGGCCCTTCTGGCAACAGAATCTGAAGTTGAATCAGGTTTCCCGTTCTATCATTGATAATATGGTGGAGTCGGGAATCATTGAATACCTCGGTGAAAGAACTGATGTAAGAGAAGACATCGCCGCTGCCGATTGCATTACGCTACCATCTTACAGAGAAGGCACTTCGAATGTGTTGCTTGAAGCTGCCAGCATGCAAAAACCGATAGTTACTACTGATGTGCCCGGCTGCCGCGAGATCGTTGATGATGAGGTAAACGGGTTCCTTTGCAAACCCCGCAATGCGGATGATCTGGCGGCTAAAATGGAGAAAATGTTTTTGCTTGATAGCGATCAGA
>JBIQMB010000278.1:0-5362 GCA_044463745.1 Chitinophagaceae bacterium
AACCGGGATTCACTTCGGAAGCTGCAAAAGTTTCCGGGTCTTATGGACATCCTTCTTTTTGATGCTACCCGAAATTATTATGGTAAAAAAAGGCCCACAACTTTCAGGCTGGAGGGGTTGCTCAAAGGCCTTCAATATAACACGGTAGAAGGTGTTTCTGTCAATCCTTCCCTTGTGGTTTCTAAATTTATTCCCTCCTTAAATGCTACAGGAAGTGTGATTGCCGATGTGAGATACGGATTTAATAATGGCCATCTAAATCCCTGGGCCGGTATTGTTTTGACGGATCGACTTAATACCAGGGGCAAACATAAATTCAGAAACTATGAGTATTATCTGGCAGGCGGTAAACGCGTGAGTCAGTTTTTCAAAATGTCTTCCCTGACCGGACTGGGTAATTCGATTTCTACACTGCTTTATGGTTGGAATGAAATGAAACTGTATGAAAATTATTTCTTCAAAACCGGGTTTAAAAAGGCTTGGGATAACGGGGTGAACTTTAAGATAGAAGGTGTGTATGAGGACCGGATTCCGCTTGAGAATACGACCTTCCACATCTGGAATAAGAAATGGGAATCAAGGCTCACACCCAATTATCCTACGCAGATTATGAATGCACCCTTTCAGTCACATAAAGCGGTTGTCTTACATGGCTCCTTTAGTTTTCAGCCCGGCCAGCGTTACATTCAGTATCCCGATGTACGGTATTCTCTGGGATCAAAATATCCGGTATTTACATTCAATTATTACAAGGGTGTACCCGGATTGTTTAAGAGTGATACCGACTTTGACAGATGGCAGGTGGATGTAGAAGGTGATGTACGGTTACGCCTATCGGGTCGGGTATTGTATAATGTAATAACCGGTGGGTTTCTGAATAATAAGAAAGTTTTCGTACAAGACTATAAGCATTATTACGGTACGCATTCGCACATCGCGGATGAATACACAAAAGCATTTCAGTACACGATGGCTTATCAGTACAGTAATGCATCTCCTTACTTTGCGGAAGTACATGTTGAGCATCATGCCTACGGTTGGATCACCAATAAGATTCCATTATTGAAAAAATGGAACTGGAATCTGGTAGATGGATTCAACGGATTGTTTATTTCACCTGAGCGACATCATCTTGAATTGTTTGTAGGATTGGAAAATATATTAAAGCTCTATCGGTTTGATGTATTGCTGAATCTTGAAAATGGCAACCATCCCGTATGGACATACCGGATTGGTTTTGGCGGGCTGATAGGGGATGTGATAAACAAACAACGTTTCGCACGGCACGATAAAATTATTAATCCCTGGTAATACCTATTTTTGGCCCCAAATTAACCATGATGAAAAGAATTTTTATTGCTATAACCTTTTTCGTTGTCATTTCATGCGATGCACAAAAAACGGCTCCCCTGGAGTTAAGCAAGTCGGATAACACACTGCTTTGGCAGGTATCGGGCAATGGGTTGAAAAAACCTTCTTATATTTTCGGAACCTTTCATTTGTTATGTCCGGATGATATTCACTTCAGTGATCAGTTAAAGACGGCAATGCAACGATCGGACACAGTTTATATGGAATTAAAGATGGATGACCCCTCTACCATGCTGGGTGGCATGATGTATATGACCATGAAAGATGGTAAAACGCTCAAAGATTTTTATACAGAATCGGAGTATGAAAAACTGAATAATTATTTCAAGGACTCGCTGAAGATGCCGCTTGCCATGTTTCAGAAAATGAAGCCGTACTTTTTGGTTTCATTGTTTTATCCAAAAATGATGGATTGTAGAAGCCCGTCGGGAGTGGAAATGGAGCTGGTAAAATTATCCAAAGAATATAAAAAGGAAATTAAGGGTTTAGAAACCATCATGTTTCAGGCTTCCGTATTCGACAGTATCCCATACGAATGGCAGGCCAGGGAGCTGATAAAGAATATTGACAGCCTTGACGTGATGAAAAAAGAGTTTAACCGGCTTGTGAGCGTGTATAAGGAACAAAAGCTGGATTCTGTAGCCATCCTCACTACGGAAAGCGAGTTTTCGGAAGAGAAATATGGCAAGATTTTGCTTTCGGACCGAAATAAAAACTGGGCAGGCCAACTCGATCAGATCATGAAAAATACGAGCGTTTTCGTAGCAGTAGGCGCCGGTCACCTGCCTGGCCGCGAAGGGCTGATCGAATTGCTGAGAAAGAAAGGCTATAAGGTAGAACCGCTTAAGAATTAGAAGGGATTTTTTCTTTGATTTTATTACTCCTTTGCTTGAACCCTAATGGTGGGATAATGTAAAACAGGGAAGTTCACCGAGTTGGCGAGGAAGCAAAGCTGGTTTGCTTTGTTATGTAATTCTTCGGCTTTCGCCACCATGGATGAATCTGTTACCGTTACTTCCGGATTTAATCTCACCATTGTAAAATGCCCACTACCATCTGCTGTTTCGGTCATAACTGCTATGGCTTGATCGCGGTAGCCCGTCACTATTACCCCGGCTTCTGCACATAAATGAAGATACCATAACATGTGGCAGGCTGATAGCGATGAAAGGAACAAATCTTCGGGATTGTGCCTGGTGTTGTCGCCGCGGTATGCAGGATCAGAGGATCCCAACAAGTCTGGCTTGTCATTTATAGAAATCGTGTGAGAGCGATCGTACGCGCGATAGTGGCTCGTGCCTTCGCCCTTGTTTCCTGTCCAATGAATGGTTGCCCGGTAATGATGCTGCTTGACCATCTGAATGCAATTTTTATATGGTTGAACTCTGTAGTCAGTGCAATGTCAGACAAATTCCGGTATTCGGATTAAATTTATTTTATGGCCAAATAAAGGAGGAATAATAAAGCGGCGACTAAGATTATCCAAACGAGAGTTTTTCGGATTTGTCTTCTGCTATTATATTCCTTTGGATATTCCGTCCGTAGGTCAGATAGGATTTGCTTGATGGAATCCATTTCCTGATCTTTTTCAAATTTCATCCTTAAGCTCGTTCGCAGATCCAGGTATTTTTCAAGGTCATTTCTTAATGTCGGGTCAAATGCTAGGTCATGATCCAGTGCAGCACGGCGCCTTACCTCCATTGCATTTTCTGCATAGGCTGCAATTTGTAAAAAGCTATATCCCGTATTCTCGGGTTTCACATTCAGAAATTTAAAAATAGAGGCGATGCATTCCGATTTTTTTCTTTGCAGGTAATCCACGGATGTGTTTTGTTCTGTGGCTAGCTGTTCTGGTTCTTCTCCGCTAAGCAAACCGGATATAATTAATCGGCATCGTGGGTCAATTTTTTCAAATGCAGTAAGATGGGAGTTGTATTTTTCGATATACGATTGAAAAAGATTTATATCCTCCGATAAAGAGTTGGCTTGGGCATTGGCTTTCTGTGCGTTTTTCTTAAATTTATTTCTATCAGATTTTATTTCAGTCAACCATTGCTTTTTACACCAGGCGATAAAGAACATGGAGAAGGCAGAGGAGGGTTGAAAATTCTTAAACCGTGCAAGAAGGTAAATTTTTAATAAGGCTTCCTCCATCAACTGAGCTGCGTCTGCCGGCCTTCCTCCGTTGCGCCTGACAAAGCTGTGAATTTCAGGTGCTGTTTCTTTATATAAATTTATAACAGGATTTTCTGCTGGTGTTTCTTTTGATTCTAATTCATTCATTTCATCTGTTGTATTCAATTTCGCCCATTAAAAAAAAAATGGGTTACAGGGGTAACAAAAAGGTTTACCGTGTGATATACAGTTATAAAACACTAAAATAATACAATTATGAAAACAACCATGCAATTTATGATTCTGAGCCTGTTGGCGGTGTTCACTTTTACCTCGTGCCGGAAAGATAAAACGGAGCCGCTTCCGGAGGTACAAAACGCATCAGATTTTATTCAGAAAAATGGACCACAAAGACAAGTAATCAGGTTAAATACGAATGATTTTCCTGTTACCGTTAAACTGCGTAAAGGAACAGAGATTACCATTCCTGCAGGAGCTTTAAAATTAAAGGGCGCGGATGTTTCCGGAACCGTAACCCTTGAGGCATACGAAATGCTTGAAAGGAGCGATATCATTTTGGGCGGTGCTAATACCAACCATATTTCGGGTGCTCCCCTACATTCGGATGGTTTTATTTTTCTTGATTTTAAAGTAGGGGGTGTAAGTGTGGATCAGTCTCTGACCAAGCCCGTTAATATTGCTATTCCTGCCAATAGAAATGGAGGTACACTCTTATGGGAAGGAGTCATTGACGATAACGGAAACTTTGCCTGGGCACCGCCTCGCGACAATAATCCGCGTGAAACAAAAGGGATGGTGGGCGATGCATTCAGATTCAACTTTGGCCAGTTAGGATGGATCAACTGCGATGTGTTCTGGGGCGAGAGCAATCCGAAAACCACTATGAGGGTAAAGCTATTGAATAACCCGGGCACCTTTGCCAATTTCAGAGGATTTGACGGAGAAACCTTTGTTTTCTTTTGTGGAAAGGGCAGCAATGTGGCGGCTCATGTTTATACGCTTGATGGAACTGACGGGGTTAAGAGTTATGATAATACAATGCCGGTAGGAATGGAGGGACGATTACTTGCATTTTCCATCAAGGAAGGCAGGTTTTATCTGGCTAAAAAAGATATTACGATCACTGAAAATATCTCTGAAACCCTTTCGTTGGTTGAAACAACCGAGTCTGCCATCCAGTTGGAGATAGATGCACTGAACGATTATTAATGGTGTAGCCCGGTAGCGCTCACTGGCGCGCCGGTTGATAGTGGAATATGGTTAATGGTACAAGCCCGAAGCTATTTCGGGCTTGTTTGTGGTTTGGCCGTAAAAAGTATGATTACCGTCTTGTAGAATCATCGCATTTTGGAGATGGATCAGGAAAGAAATTTCTTAAATTATTACGCCAACAACAAAGCCCGAAGTGTTGATTCGGGCTTTGAAATAATATCGATTCGGTTAATTAAAACTGCTCAAGTTTGCTGAAAAAGAAATCTCCTTCTATCCGAGCATTTTCATCGCTATCACTTCCGTGGATAGCATTTTCGCCGATTGAAGATGCATACAATTTGCGAACGGTGCCTTCGGCAGCTTCAGCGGGATTGGTGGCGCCAATCAGTTTTCTGAAATCTTCCACTGCATTTTCTTTTTCCAGAATAGCTGCAGTGATTGGACCGCTGCTCATAAATTTAACCAGTTCGGCGTAAAAAGGACGCTCGCGATGAACTGCATAAAATGCACCTGCTTTATCTTCGGATAAATGTGTCATTTTCATGGCAACGATTCTGAATCCTGCTTCATTAATCATTTTTAAAATAGCGCCGGTATGCCCCTTGGATGTCGCATCAGGCTTGATCATTGTAAAAGTGCGATT
>JBIQMB010000279.1:0-5350 GCA_044463745.1 Chitinophagaceae bacterium
GTCCGAATCCTTTGATGCCATAACGCTTTGGCATGTGCTTGAACATGTGCATGATCTGGAAAAGGAAATGCATGAATTCTTGCGCGTGCTCAAAAAGAACGGACGGCTTTTCATTGCTGTTCCCAACCATACATCTTACGATGCTCATTATTACAAACAGTATTGGGCCGCCTGGGATGTGCCACGGCATCTTTATCATTTTTCTCCCGCAGCAATGCAGTTTCTTTCGGAACAGTATGGATTTAAGGTAGAGAAAATGATACCGATGTGGTTCGATAGTTTTTATATCAGTATGCTGAGTGAGAAATACAAGCATGGCCGGAATGGTTTATTTCATGCTGTGTGGATTGGGTTGGTGTCTAATTTTAAAGCGCTGATAAGTAAAAAAAGATGCAGCTCAGTCATTTATGTTCTAAGTAAGAAAAGTGCGGAATAAAAATAAAACTCCGGAATATTTTAAAACTTTAAACCTGCATAACATGTTCAATCGTTTTTTGAGGCACAGTATTTTACCTGCTTTGGCATTGATGGCCACGCTGAGCTTGGTTCAGTGCCAGTCTAAACAACACAATAGTGAGTATTATCTGCTGGCCGGCACGTATACCAATACCGGCAGCAAGGGAATTTATGTGTACACCTTCAATACTACGGATGGTACCATCAAAGAAGTATCTACCATGGATGGGATTACCAATCCCTCCTATCTGACCGTTTCGGGCAATAATGTTTATGCCGTCAGTGAAACGGGCGGAAGCACACCGGGCAGTTTAAGCGCATACCGGTTCGACAGAGAGAAGGGAACCCTCACCTTCTTGAACAACCAGCCTACGGGTGGTGATGATCCTTGCTATGTGGAAGCAGATAAAACAGGAAAATTGATGGCTGTAGCTAATTACAGCGGTGGCAGTGTAACCTTATTCAAAACCCTGGACGATGGTAGATTGGCAGAAACCAAACAGGTAGTTCAGCATACCGGTGGTAGTATAAACCCCGACAGGCAGAAGGGGCCGCATGCGCATCAATCCATTTTTTCGCCTGATCAGAAATTTTTACTGGTGCCTGATCTTGGCAAGGATCGGGTGATGATTTACAAAGTTGATAAGGATGCAGAAAATCCGCTGACTCCTGCCGGTGAGATCGAATGCGAACCCGGAAGCGGACCAAGGCACCTGGCATTTCATCCTACGAAATCCTTCGCATATGTTATTCACGAATTGAATCCTGTGGTAACCGTGTATCAATACCAGGGAGAAAAATTTACCAAAGTTCAGTATCTGCCAACATGGCCATCTGATTTTGAAGGAGCAAAGGATGGTGCTGAAATAAAGGTTTCTCCCGATGGGAAATTTCTATACATCTCTAACAGGGCAGATCAAAATACGATCGGCATTTATGAAATCAATCCTGACACCGGAAAGCTTACCAACAAAGGCTTTCAGTCGGTAAATGGACGTGGCCCGCGCGATTTTGAAATCGATCCATCAGGAAATTATCTGCTGGTAGCCAACCAACAATCGAACAATATCGTGACTTTTAAAATTGATAAGAAAACAGGTCTGCTGACAGAAGTCGGAAATCTTGAAGTGCCAATACCGGTGTGTTTGAAATTTACTGAAAAATAAAAAAAGGAAGGTATTAACCTTCCTTTTTTTTAACATGAGAAGCCAGGAAATGTCTTAGGCGAGCCGGGTCGATTATTTAATGAATCATGTGCGTTAACCTGATAGCTGTTGAAAGCATTGGTACTTAAAAAAGCTTAGGGATGAACATTATTTATGGAACTTTTTTAAGCCGGACTTTCGGGAAGTGGCTTCCGGCATCTCTGTGGTTCGAACGGGAGATGGCTGCAAGTTTAAATTCCCGGGTTAACAAAATCCTTGGAGATATGAAGTTTTAAAAATCATAGACCCAACCCATATAGCCAGTAAGACAAAGAGCGCTTTTCATTATTTGAAAAAACCACCAGGATTAAAATTAATGATAAAAGGGATGTTTTAAGGGGTGAGATTGTTTCTGGTGTGTTTCCATTTAATAAGTGGCTTGTTTTGGTATGAAACTGGCAAGATAGAGCGGATCGTTCTGCTGAACTTTGTCATTTAATTTTCGTATCTGTCTTTATCCTAAAAATAATTTCTTTACTAAGGCTCTAAACCATTAACTTGTGTAAGTTATTTCTGGTTTACCACATTATTAATCCTTTAATCAAATGGTTTATGAACTGGAGAAGATTCAACGGAGATCCTATCGAATTCCCAATAAAAAAAGCAGTGGAAGATGTTATTATCCGGGAGTCGAAAGCCGGGAATAAACTGAAAGTATGCATTGGTACCGACAGTCAGGTGCGGAGTGCTGAAACAGAATTTGCAACGGTAATCGTTTTCTTACGTGAGGGCAGGGGCGGCTTTATGTTTATACACAACGAAAAAACTTTGCAGCAGTATTCCATCAAAGAGCGAATGCTGGTAGAAGTAGCCAAGAGCATTGAAATCGCCTATGAGTTGTGCGATTTGTTTGATACATATCATATCGATATGGAAGTGCATGCTGACATCAATACCAACCCTAATTTTAAAAGCAATGAAGCTTTGCGGGAGGCCATGGGCTACATTTTGGGAATGGGTTTTGCTTTCAAGGCCAAGCCGGAATCCTTTGCCAGCAGCAGTTGTGCCAATAAGATGGTGAATTAAGGAAGTATCAGGCATCCATCGCCATAACTTAAAAACCTGAAATTGTTTTCGAGCGCATAGTCGTAAATCCGCTTCCAGCTTTCTCCTGCCAGCGCGGCTACCAGCAACAAAAGAGTTGATTGTGGTTGATGAAAATTGGTGATTAATCCTTTGGTGATTTTAAAGGAATATCCCGGTGCTATGATGATTTCCGTTTCAATGAGCAATCTGTCGCTTCCTGATTTCTTAATGTAATTATTTAATGCAAGTATGGACTTCTTTGCCGGATGTAGTTGGGTTGTATCATACACTTCCCATTGGGTAATGCGGAGCTCTTCTACACTCATTTCCGGATTGTTCAGTATTTTATTTCCCATCCAGTAAATGCTTTCCAGGGTACGGGTGGCTGTAGTTCCCACGCTAATAATTTTTTGATCAGCATGGGCAGCTAATTGTTCCAAAAAGCTGGTGTGAATGTCCATCCATTCTGCATGCATGATATGTCCTTCCATCGTTTGGGACTTGACCGGTTTGAAGGTGCCCGCACCTACATGCAGTGTGGTGAACAGCGTGGGTATATTCCGGGCTTTGAAGCCATCCATCATTTCCTTCGTAAAATGCAGGCCTGCGGTAGGTGCTGCCACTGATCCTTCGTGTGCTGAATAAACGGTCTGATAGGTGGTTTCATCTTCTTTTTCACCCTTGCGCTTGATATACGGTGGAAGAGGAGTGACTCCCGCAGCATCGAGGATGTCGCCAAAAGTGTACCCTGCGGGCTTCCATGAAAATCTTACTACAAAGGAGTCGGTTAATTTTTCAGCGAGTTCTGCTTTCAATATCACTTTTTCATTTCCAATGATGATTTCCTTAGTTAATTGTTTTTCCTTCCATTTGCCTGCCTTGCCGATCATACATTTCCATTGTACGCTTTCGGTTTGTCGGAATAATGAATCATAATCACGAAAGGTTTCGTAGGGTTCCAGGCAAAATATTTCTATCACGGCACCCGTGTCTTTTGTAAAAAGAATTCGTGAATGAATAACCCTTGTGTCATTAAAGATAAGAACAGAATCGTGATGTAGATGTTTATTAAGATGGCGGTAATGATCTTCGGAAATAGCACCTTTTTCATAGATAAGAAGCTTTGAACTATCGCGTGGCCGGGCCGGATACAGGGCTATTTTTTCGGCGGGCAGGTCATAGGTGAAATCTTCGATCGACAAGTTTTTTGGATGCATCCGGCAAAGGTAGAAAAATTAAAATTCAGGAATAAGTGAGTTCAACGGGCTGGTTTTTGATAAGCATTTTTTGAGATTTGGGTTCAGCAAACCCCGAATAAATAATCACATGTAAGTTTATTACATAGAAATTGGTGGAAATTGATAAAAATTGATGACATTTATGAAGTTTACCGATTATTTATAGGAGATTCTTTTTCACACTTTTAAAAGCAAAATCACATGACTCGTATTTTACTCTTTTTGTTTTTTATTCTCTGGGGTTCCACATCATTCGCACAAGCACCACCAAGCAGTACTTTCAGAGGTTATTCCGGATTTAACCCGGAGACGCATGAGGAAATCCCTGATGAATACAGAACCCTTATTCAAACTCAAATCAGAAACAATATTACAGATCTCGAACGCAGGGGCATCTCGGCAAGAAGTAGCTTACATCGTCCTGCAGCGGGAGTGAAATTTTCCTTTCCACTGAGGCAGGCTTCAGGATACAATGATCCCTCTTTTTATGGAATCAGTAATTTTGTGGATCGGAATCCAACCGGTCAACCGCAGGATTTTAATTGCGGAACACGAACCTATAAAAATCACAAGGGCACAGATTTTTTTACTGCACCATTTTGGTGGCGTAAAATGGATGAAGATGCCGTGGAAATCATTGCAGCCGCTGATGGTATCATTATTTACAAAGACGGATCGCAGGATGATAAGAACTGTGTGAACTGTGCTGATGATGCACCTGCTTCTTGTTTTTACTGGAATGCCGTGTATGTACAGCATGCGGATGGTACCATTGCCTTTTATGGC
The DNA here is from genome assembly GCA_044463745.1 of Chitinophagaceae bacterium. Taxonomy (GTDB): domain Bacteria; phylum Bacteroidota; class Bacteroidia; order Chitinophagales; family Chitinophagaceae; genus Ginsengibacter. The sequence goes on from JBIQMB010000279.1 coordinate 4,712, forward strand.
CATATGAAGAAGAATTCTTTAACCACGAAGAAGGTGGGCGAAACGGTAAGAAAAGGAGAGTTTTTGGGCATTGTTGGCAGTTCGGGCAATTCATCTGGTCCGCACCTTCATTTTGAGATATGGAACAATGAAAACTTTACTGAGTTTTACGACCCATGGGTTGGTAGTTGCAATTCCGATATCACAGAATCTATGTGGGAAAATCAGGAACCCTATTACAATCATAAGATATTAAAAATAATGTCGAGTCCGGAAAATATAGTCCGGTGGAAAGAATGCTATGATGGATCACCTGAAGTTGATGATTCCAAAACCACATTTGCGCTTGGAGAAAAAGTAGTTATCACCCCTTTTGTAAGGGATAATATAACGAATGGACCTAACTATAAAATGAGATTGATCAAACCAAATGGCGATGTTCTTTATGATTGGACACTGAATGCCTATACCGGCCATTATACATGGGTCTATTTTTATTATGAATTTAATTCTACTATGATCAATATGGTTGGGACCTGGAAGTTTCAACTGACCTACGATCAGGATTTTGCTGAACATGAATTTGAGGTGGTAGATGCGCTGCCTCTTCATTTATTATCCTTTAATGGGAAAAAGGTAAACGATTTTATCCGGTTAGAC
>JBIQMB010000280.1:0-5350 GCA_044463745.1 Chitinophagaceae bacterium
CATCGTCTAGTATTTGCGAAGGCAGAGAATTAATTGATTGTCCAACCCGGTACAGATGCCCTTTTGAAAATACGTTGTTGAATTTATGAACTAAAGCTGAAAAATGAACATCGAGCCCGAACCGCTGCTGATGGTAGCACATATCTGATGTTACATTGTCCAGCCCTGCTTTTGCAGATACTTTTGTTGTCCGTTAGTGCTTCGATATTTCAACTTAGTTGATATTGCTTTTAGCTTTTAACTCTTTTAATAATAAACTTTGCCCTGATGAACCTGGAATGTATATTTCTTTTGAAAAACTATTGTCTGGAATGTCTATACTATCGAAAATGGTTTTAAAGTCGTCATATTTAATAACTTGATCTTGCTTGTTTAAGCTATTTATTACAGGCCGCATGAATTTCATTAATGCAATTAGGCCAGTTGATTTATTTAGAATATTTCCTTCAGTATTTAAATTCCAAGCCTCCGGCCATTTATCTTGTACGTTTTTAAAGTAATTCCAGATTGTATTTAGTATGAGTTCATCCTTGCCATTTATAAATAGGTTTCGAAAGATTAATTTTTGTTTTTCAGTTTGATCTGTAAGTAGTTCAAGTCTTCCCTTTTCAAAAAGAGATTTTCGTTTAAGAGTATCTCGATCTTTCATTGGGTCTTTGGAAATATAGGCCATAATAAGCTCTACAAATGTTGCTTGAGCGATGGTTTCAACTTCCTTATTTTCTGCAGTGCCTAATATTTTAATTTTTTTGAAAAAAGGGCTTTCAGGCATTCGGTTAAGTAATCTTACGATGTCATGCGAAGTTTTTTGCGGACTTCTGAACTTAGCATATTCATATAAATCATATACAAGTGACTTGTTGACTTTTGTCTGTGCCTTATTAATGACAGAAAAAACTTGAGCTTGGTCATCAATGTCTAAGTCTACGAAAATTGTAACATTCAGCTCAAAGTTTGGTATAGATTCAGAAGAATTGTTTTCAAATCCGTATCTCAAGCCTTCGATTCTATGTTGTCCGTCTAAAATTCTTGCTACTTTTTCACTTACTCTTATTTTTAATTTGCGTGCTATAGGATCTACTACTATATTTTCAACAACTTCAACTTGGCCTAAGTGGTCGTCGACATAATCCAAATCCAATTCCTGCAATTCTTTCCCGTCTAATAATTTTATTTTCGATTCTATGTGCAAAATAATGCTTGTCGGAAATGTAGCATCAATCGTATTTACATAGTCCCCGATTTCTTTTATTCTTGATGGTGAAATTTTTCGCTGAATGCCCAAATAGGAATCAAAGCTGTCATTTTTACGATCCTCTTCGTGAATTTTTCTTATATCAGCATCTGCAATCTTTATAAGATCAGCCCAATTTATACAGCCGATATAAAATAATCCAATCGGTTGTTTTATTTGAATGAAATCGAGTTCTATATATTGGTGTGCCATAATTAATTTCTTGATTGGTTAAATTTTTCCTCTAAGTTATTTTGATCTTTGCTTCTGCTTTTTTTAAGCGAAAGAATATTGTCATCTTCAATATATTTCGAAAAAATCATACTTATGATTGTCCAAATCAAGAAGTATGTAGAAAAAGTGATTAATCCAGGCTTGGGCTGTGTTAATCCTTTCATCCCATAAGCGTATAATCCAACTGCTAATGCCAACCAAAAAAAGGTAATCCCGTAAATGAAGTCAGCAATTTTGGAAATACCAATTTCTTTTTTGTAATGATATAATGTAAATAGAATTGTAATGCATAAGGGAATGCATATAATAGTAATTTCTCCTTTGCCTGTGACATCAGAAAAAGATGTTGTTTTTCCGTCAATAATTCCAGCATACAGAACGGCTGCAAAAAGTGGCAAAAAACTTCCGCCAACATTAATAAGTGTGTAAATCAGTGGACCTTTAATTGATTTTAGCATTAGTTATTATTATTTCGTGAAATTTATCTCTCTTAGCATTATTTCCTCCAACCACACTAAATCTTTCAAGACGTTCAGCCATACCAATGTTTCCGTATAGTTCTATTATACTTTTATGGTATGCGTTTGTTAAAATAAAGACTGCCTTTTTCTGAGCAATATGTTCAACCTCTTGCTTTAGTCGAATTTGATCGTCCCATGAGAATATTTTTTGATTATATTTCACGAATCCGTTGTTTTCGTGGGCAACTGTATAAGGCGGGTCTAGAAATACTAAATCATTTTCTTTCACCTTTGAAATTGCTTTTGCAAAATCACAGGTTTTTAAAATTGTTCCTTTTAATAGTTGGCTCACTTTTAATAAATTTTCATAATCAAAAAGTGTTTTATATTTTTTGTGTCCATACGGTACATTGTAAACTCCTTTTAAATTTTCTCTATAAATACCATTAAACGATGTTCGGTTTAAATATATGAATCTACTTGCTTCTAAAACTGGATCGTCATATATTATTTTTCTAATTTTATAATATTCTTTTTCTGTGTTCTTATAAGTTTCTAAATGCTTTATTAGCGCATTTGGTTGATCACGGAGAATTTTATATGCCTCAATGAGTGCTTTATTAGAGTCTGACAAATAAGCTTTTCCTTTGATAATGTTGTTGCTCTTTAGATAAAAGAATATTGAGCCGCCACCAAGGAAAGGCTCTATATAATTTGAAAAATTATCTGGAGTGAATTCTGTAATATTTTTTGTTAGCCATGTCTTTCCCCCAGCCCATCGCAAAAACGGTTTCAAACTATTTGTTTTAGGATTCGTCATGTTAGTTTAGTATTACGACCAACTCAAATATATATGATTACATTGGCTAAAAAGCTATTTTAAGGAAAAAATTCTTTTCTTCCTGATTTCCATCCTCTTAGCCTATAAACGGGAAACACACATTTACATTAAATCCAGTTTCGTAAATACGGCCTCTTCTTATGAGACAAGCCCCAAAAGTATTTTCGCCGTGATCATTCTTTGGCTAAGTTTCAAGGGCGAAAAAAGTCTCCCGCAGATCTCGCAGATTTTTGCTGATTAGTTCATTTTACATAAAGCTGCCATTCAAAGGTGTATCAAAACTTTCCAACCAACGCATATTTCCCTGCCGCCAGAACCTTCAAGAATAAGATCTCTTATTGTTTGGCAAATTGAAGAACCTGCTGAATAGTGTTTCCTTTTATTTCGGCAAAATAGATGCCTTTGGGCAGGGTGCTCAGATCGATGGGTAATCTGGTAGCACCGGTTATTTTATATTTTAATTGCCTGACCGTTTTGCCGGTATTGTCGGTTATTTTTATCCGGACTTCTTCTTTGTGATTCAGATTAAAATAGATGGTGGTTTTGTTGGTGGCCGGGTTGGGGTAAAGGGATATTCCTTTTGCAGAATGGATTCCGGAAATCTTGATAACGTCAGAGTAGGAGAAATGGCCGTCTATATCTTTTTGTTTTAACCGGTAAAACACCACAGGTGAACCGAGCGCTGCCACATCCTTGTCGCTGTATATGTATTGGTGCATGCCGGTATTGTTGGCTGCTTTTACGTTGCCTGTTGTTTCAAAATCAATGCCGTTGGCGCTTCTTTCAATGTCAAAACTTTTGGTGTTCTGTTCATTGGCAGTTCGCCAGGTCAGGACCGCTTTGTCTTTTTCGAATGATCCGTTGAAATAAGTCAAAGTGAGTGGTAATGGAGCGCTTCTGAAATTCACTGCGTTGATATTATCTACTGCTATGGCGTAAAGGTTGCTGCCCGAAATGCGGAATATATCGATTCCTACAAACTTGGCGTTGGTGCTTACGTTGAAGGTAATTAGGGTGCCACCATAAGATGCCGGCTTTAAGTTGATGGTCAACACCGCTCCGGCCACTGGGGTGCCATCTTTGTACCCCGTCAGTTGAATGGGTACTGATTGGTTGCTGCCATCATTATCAATGGCTATATCTACCGACTTCAGATCAAAATATTTATCGCCGTTTGATGATATCTCGAATGCTGTGGTAGGACCTGATCCGTTTTGGGAGTAGCCGTAAACGAGTGCGGTTTCACCGGTAAAGTCTTCAATTCCGATTCCGAAATCGGTGGCAGAGCTATTCGAATATAATCTGAAATTGTATCCGGCTACATCCGGTGCCAATAAGCCGGCTCCGTTTGCTTTTTTTATTCCGGTGAGGTCGATGAATGTATTGTGGTATAAATTATTAAAATCGGTGACTCCTTCTTTGGGGGTTGAAAAATAGGATGATGAACTTATTTTTTTGTTGAAGGACAAAGTGCAAAAAGTCATCAGGATGGCCGCAGCCGAAATGGATTTTAAAATCATTGGTGTTTTTTTGAGGGATACAAATGTAAGGAAGTGATATTTTTTTTAAGATTTTTTTTTGAAAGGGGCCACGAAGGCGCGAAGACACGAAGTTGCACGAAGGGTTTTGCGCTCTGCGAGAGTTCAGCCTTCTTTTGTGTAATGAGCCACAAAGACACGATGGCACAAAGTTTCACGAAGGATTTACTCTGCGAAAACTCGGCGTTCTTCCTTCTCCGCGTTTAGTAATGAGTAAGATTGTAATGAGCCACAAAGACACGAAGACCCCAAGTTTCACGAAGGATTTACTCTACGAAAACCCTGCGTTCCTCCTTCTCTGCGTTTGGTATTCAGTAAGAATTATAATGAGCCACGAAGGCGCGAAGACACGAAGTTGCACGAAGGGTTTTGCGCTCTGCGAGAATTCAGCGTTTTTTTTGTGATGAGCCACGAAGACTCGAAGACACGAAGATTCACAAAGGATTTTACTCTGCGTTCTTTTGTGTAATGAGCCACAAAGACACGATGGCACAAAGTTTCACGAAGGATTTACTCTGCGAAAACTCGGCGTTCTTCCTTCTCCGCGTTTAGTAATGAGTAAGATTGTAATGAGCCACAAAGACACGAAGACCCCAAGTTTCACGAAGGATTTTACTCTGCATTCTTTTGTGTAATGAGCCACGAAGACACGATGGCACAAAGTTTCACGAAGAAATTAACTCTGCGAAACCTCTGCGTTCTTCCCTTCTCCGCGCTGCGTTCTTCCCTACTGCTGCGCAAAAACTTTTTTAAGAATATCCGTAACCCGGGCTACTGGATCTTTACGGATTTTTTGTTCCTCTAGCCCGATCTCATGAAATATTCCGGACAATGCTTTTTCCGTCACATAATTGGTCAAATCTGTATTAACCGGATTGCTGCTAAACTGATTGTACACCGAAAAAACATCCTTCCAGTATTTGGTAGCATCTACCTTCACCAATGATTTCTCCACAACCGGACGGAAAGCATTGGTCAGCTCCGTGGTGGTATGGGCCTTAAGATATTCGGTGGCCGCAAAATCACCTCCTCTCAAAATGCC
>JBIQMB010000281.1:0-5348 GCA_044463745.1 Chitinophagaceae bacterium
ATGCAGCGTAGCCGATACTTACCAGCAGCATTTTATTTTCGACCCTGGCTTTTTCAAATGCCTTTTCGCCCCATGGATACCACTGTACCGGATTGTGCGCATGCTGCAGAAGATAAGGGCTCGATTCGTGTATGAGTTCATTTGTATGTTGCATCCTGTAAAGGTCGGAATTAATATCCGTACAATATTTCAATGTCATTTATTTGGTTCAACAACCTATCTTTCAAAAATTTTATCTCAGAATTTATTTGATAGCCCAAATAATAAAATCAATGACACCGGAAAAACAAGAGCGACTGCATTTCCTCCGATCAGAGAATCAATTGAAACTGGAGACGGAGCATTTTTATAATCAACATATAGAGCCATTGCGCGAAGTGATAGACTACTTCAGAAAAGAAAACATGCATCTGGAAATTGAAGGATTCTGCGACATTTCTGAAAATATGAAAAAGGGTTTATCCATATTGCTGCGTTCAAATAATTTGCCTTATAACATGGATGGCAACCGTAAGGCGGATGATATAATGAACCGCGCCTTGTTAACGTATCCAAATCAGCATAGTCTGAGATATGTGCCTGAACTCCCACTGGTGGCTATCTCGCCAGATGCAAACCCGATCAAACCCAGCACAGCAAACCTCGCTATCTCCGATCAGTTTGTTTATTTGTACTACATGGGTTATAGTCCTCTGTTCCGGGTTTCATTAAATGATTTATGTAACTGCATGCATGAAGAAATCTTCAACCCCTGGTTGGACGATGCTGTTATTTTTCCCGATGATTTTTCCTGGCTCATTGCCTACTCGCTGGAGGACGAGTGGTATGCCGGAAGAAGTGAAGGTTAAGACCTGACCGTTATTGTAATGCTCGACTTCATCTCCAGCCACCCAAATTTAATTGATGTAAATGAAAAGTTTATTTCTAAATAAATGGAATGAGATAACTTTAGCGCGATGAAGACAAAAATTTTTTCCAATGTGTCACTATTGGGCGGGATAGGAAATCATACTTCGCCCCTAAGAGGTGCGCAGCTTTCTGAATTTAAAACTATTTCGGATGGTTACATCGTGATAGAAGGCGATGAAATAGCAGAGATAGGAAGCATGGATGATTTTAAATATAGCGGAACTGATCTGGTGCCGGGTGTTGCGGTTTTACCTGCCTGGTGCGACAGCCATACCCATCTGGTATTTGCTGAAAGCAGGGAAGAAGAATTTCTTTTAAAACTCAAAGGAGCCAGCTATGCTGAAATATCTGCGAAGGGTGGGGGAATATTAAATTCAGCCCGGAAGCTGAATGAATATTCGGAGGAAAAATTATTTAATCTGGCATGGAAACGGTTGGAAGCAGTTGCCAGAATGGGTACGGGAGCCATTGAAATAAAGAGCGGTTACGGGCTTACGGTAGAAGGTGAATTAAAAATGTTGCGTGTTATCCGGCGTTTAAAAGAAAAGAGTCCTTTGCATATCAAGGCCACTTTCCTTGGTGCTCACGCTTACCCCGAATCATACCGGCAGAACCATGAAGGATACATCCAATCAGTGATTGATGAAATGCTGCCGGTTATTGCAAAGGAAGGGCTGGCGGATTACATCGATGTGTTTTGTGAAACCGGTTTTTTCTCACCCGACGAAATGATTCGTATATGCGATGCCGGAAAAGCCCATGGGCTGAAAGCAAAGTTGCACGTAAACCAGCTTAACAGTATCGGCGGTATCGAGGCCGGAATCAAGCTGGATGCTCTGTCAATAGACCATCTGGAAACAGTAACAGATCATGACATTGCACTTCTCGGATCATTCAAGGGAATTTCTACGCTCTTGCCCACGGCTGCGTATTTCTTGCGGATGCAGATGCCCCCTGCACGCGAGCTAATCGATAAAAATGCGGCCATCGCTCTGGCAACGGATTTTAACCCGGGATCTTCTCCTTCATTTAATATGCAATTGGTCATTTCAATGGCTTGTATCAGCATGAAAATGTTACCCGAAGAAGCTATGAATGCAGCAACCATCAATGGCGCCTTCGCTATGGAATGTGCTGAAAATTTTGGCAGTATCTATCCGGGTAAAAAAGCAAATCTTATTTTTACAAAACCAATATCATCCCTGGCGTATATACCTTATAGCTTTGGCGAGGACCTGATAGACCGGGTGATGATAAATGGTGATTTTATATAAACATTAAACAATAATATGGCGGATAATTTCAAACAACTCAGGAAGTCGGATATTTTAAAAATCACCCAAATCCGAAAATACGAAACCAAATTAGGAGAAGTAGTGCAATGTGCAGAGGAGGAATACTTTGAAAAATCTGTTATTGCATCGCCGGCGCGCTATGTTATCTTAGGCATTCCGGAGCAGATAGGTGTTTTGGCAAATTATGGAAAGTCAGGAACCCAAACTCTGTGGCCTCAGTTCTTACAGTCTTTCCTGAACATACAGAGCAATGATTTCTTAAACGGATCCGAAATCATGATGGGAGGTTATTTCGATTTTACGGAAGAATTTAAACTCATTAATTCAACAGCAAGAGATCCGGAAGAAAGAATAGCGGCACTAAGGAAATTTGTACAGAGTATTGATGAGCAGGTGGAGGAGGCTGTGAAAATTGTTTGCAGAAATAAAAAAGTTCCGATTTTGGTGGGTGGTGGGCACAACAATGCATACGGAGCTATCAAAGGAGCAGCCAAAGGATTGCACTCCATTGAAGCCATCCCTCTGGCCCAGATAAGCGCCATTAACCTGGATGCTCATACGGATTATCGGATGCATGAAGGCCGACATTCGGGCAATGCATTTCGGTATGCTGATGAAGACGGGTATCTGAATAAATACTTCATCATCGGTGCGCATGAAAACTATCTTCAGCAATATGTTCTAAAGGATATTCATGATAATCCATTCATCGACTTTGTTTCCTTTGAAGATATTTTTATCAGAGAAAGGATGAATTTTATGCAGGCTGTTTCGCGCGCCACAGGTTTCATCGAGGATAATTATACCGGAGTAGAACTCGACCTGGATGCGATCGTCAACACGCTGAGCAGTGCAGAGAGCCCGTCCGGAATCAGTTCTCTGGATGCCCGGAAGTACCTGGACTTTGTACCCTTTGAGTGCAAGGTTGCTTACCTGCATATATGCGAAGGGGTGGCTGATCTTGAGGATGGCTCCAAAAGCCGTTTAACCGGAAAGTTGGTTTCTTATCTTGTTTCAGATTTCATTAAAAGTCATAAAGAAGCAAATACCAACGGTCCGAAATTATAGCGACAGCTAAGAATATCTATAAACTCATTAAGTCGGTTTGATGTTTCGTCTTTCCTTCACTAGTACAGAGCCGCGTCGTTCGACTGAATATCAAGCCCGGGGCATTATTCAGTTTCTTCCGACTCGTCGAAATTGTCGTAGTAGGTAAAGTCTTTTACAATCATACCGTCTTGAATAGTGAAGATGGTACAGATAGGCAGATAAAATTCAGAACCGTCCGGACCTGTTCCCGACGAGATGAACTCTACAATAACATGATCGTTGCCGGATAAATATATCTGTTGGATTTCATCGCGCAGATCGTTGAAAATCTGCTGAAGTCCGGCGTACTTTTCAATGGTTTGCTGGCGCGATTGTTTAACAATCCCCTGGCCGAGTGAGGGATCTTTAAATTCAGCGTCCTCAATGTACAGTTCGGCCATTTTTTGCCATTCGTGTGCATTAAAATAATCGAAGTATTGTCTGATCAATTTTTCATTGTTCATGTTGGTATGGTTGATTTTATTATTACAAGAAAGGGTAGAGGTGGTGATTAGAAACAACAGTAGAATATTATTTCGCATAGCAGTTTTTATTTTTTATTTCTCCATGAAATCAATGCCGTCTCATGGGCTCCGAATTTCAGGAAATTAAAAATACAGTATTTTGGTAATATAAATTCTTTTCATGAAAAGATTAATTGCCTGCACAATAGATATGTATGTTGAGGAAAAACGCAGAGAAGAGAGAACGCAGAGATTTCGCAGGGGAGGGTAATTTGAACGAGTACGTTTCTCAAAGCAACAGGGAGGTCATGACTTTTGGAAAGTTTAGTCTGGTTCTCGCTAATCCTAAAAGAGAAATCAGACTTTCCAAAAGTTTAGAAAAGAGCCTGGGAAATGATTGAATTTTCAAAACGCAGAGAATAGAGTACGCGGAGATTTCGCAGGGGAAAATATTATAGTATAAACTGTTTTCGATGAATCAGGTTACAAACCGGTTATCTTATTGGATTCAAGTGGCCCAACTTTGTTGGAACATTTGAACCAAAAGAAAACTATTTATAAATCTCTTTAAAACTAAAAAACCTTCGATACAGTGGAAAGACCTTTCAAAATTCCCCTCCAAACGGAGGGGTGAGCGGCATGTGACTCAAATAAAAGTTTATTTTTTAATTAATATCAAGTCATATGACGATCGGGGTGGTTTTCCAACTTAAGTCAAAATATGGATACTTGATCAGGTAAGTAATATCATTTTCAAAACGCGGAGAATGAAGAACGCGGAGATTTCGCAGGGATGTTATTAGTAAAAATAGTTTTTTGTGGTTCCGGTTACAAACCGGTTATCTTAATGGATTCAAGTGGCCCAACTCCGTTGGAACACTTGAACCAGAGGAAGGAATCAAACTTTCAAAAGTTTCGAAAAGAGTTTAGGAGGGAACTTTGCTTTCAAACGCGGAGATTAGAGAACGCGGAGATTTCACAGGGGAAAAAGATCTCAAAAAAGCAAAGAAGTAGCGACCTCCGGAAAGTTTCGAAAGGTTCATCTTTCTGTGCTAAAGATGCTGAAAGAAAGTGAAAGAATTAGCTACATTAAAACACTTGAAACAATAAGGATTATTCTCAATTAAATCAAAAAAAGCCAATTCTAAATATCTTTTTAGATTAAGAATAGGCTCAATTAACCTCTATCAATTCAGGTTAATTATTTCTCAGTGCATGTATAAGTTCTTTCTTATCCATTTTCGACCTGCCTTCAATTCCGATCTTTCGGGCTTCTTCCAGTAAATCTTCCTTTGTGCGGTCTTCATATTTTTTTGAGTGTCCGCCTTTCTTACCGGAATCCGGTGTGTTGGCTATTCGAGCCGATTTCTCTTTACTATAACCCTTATCACGAAGGGCTTCGTATTTGTCTTCATCTTTAATTCTTGGATCAGGCATGATAATGTTTTTAAGGTTAAAAAATTAAAATCAGTGTGGCTTATTTAAAGTACTACACATAACAGGCCAAAAAACATCCCGAAGACAAGCATGCCCGCTTAACTTTTTCCGCACTCCGTTTAGGCCTCTGGCATTTTTTTTGAGCCATTTAAAT
>JBIQMB010000282.1:0-3363 GCA_044463745.1 Chitinophagaceae bacterium
AAAGGGGATTGGCCGCGCCTGGCCACTGCTTACGGGTGAACGTGCTCATTATGAAATAGCGGCGGGCAATATGAAAACCGCAAAATCATTATTGGAAACAATGGAATCATTCGCAAACAATTCCCTCCTCCCCGAACAAATATGGGATACAGATGACATTCCCGAAAAGGGTCTTTACCTTGGCAAAGCCTCCGGCTCAGCCATGCCACTTACCTGGGCTCATGCTGAGTATCTCAAACTTTGCAGCTCTATCAGGAATAAAAGAATCGTAGACTGTCCTTCCGTAACATTGAAGAGATACGGGCGTAAAAAACAATCTTCTCCATTCGATATTTGGACAGAAGAAAACAAACTGACCCATTTAGATGCCGAAAAGTATTTGCGAATCATTGTTGAAAATGAGGCAACCATCAGATGGTCGCAGGATCAGTGGAAGAGTTTGCAAAATACCGAAACCTATTCTCCCCTGCAGGGTGTTCATTGCGCAGATATCGTTCCTGATGGAAGTGCAAAAGAAATTGTCTTTACGGTTCACTGGGAAAAGGATAACCGGTGGGAAGGAAAAAATTATACTGTAAAAATTAATTAGTTTGAGGAAAGGTGATAAATCTGATGAAGTTTAAAGGTTGACCTATCCGATGCTGCGTTGCTTCAACCTATGCGGTTGCTGCCGACCTATAATCTCAAGCATTTTATCAATCACATCCTTTATCTTAAATGGTTTGGCAATAAAACCTGAAGCACCAAATTCTGACAAAGCAATTTTTCCGAATTGTGGAAAGCCGGAACAGATTAAAACCGGAATGTGACGCGTGAATCGTGATTTTTTTAATTTACTGCAAAGCAGAAGTCCGTCGGCATGGCCTAAAAAAATGTCCAATAAAATCAGATCCGGATTAAATGACATAATAATATGGCTGGCCTCTGACCAGTTGGTACAGGTCTTCACCTTAAAATCCTTTTTTTCCAAAAGCGATTTTGTCAGACTCAGCAAGTCGCAATCATCATCTATAATCAAAATCTTGTACATATTTCATTGAACATAAAACTTTTAAAATCTTTCAAAGCCTGAAAAGAAAACCTGTTGGCGTCCGTTGCCTGACTGACAGGACAAGGCAGGCCCGACAGCTCTTTCGCCCATGTGATACCCTTCATGGCAGCCCAACAGCGTATCGAAACCGATTATTCCCTAAAAAACATTTCATCCTTCCATCCAATCAAATAAACTCTTCTCTTAATTCTTCGCCGGAAGGTATTCCTGTATGATATTCTTCCAGGTTTGCCTGATTACATCCCATAAGTCATCATCTCCTTTAAACATAAAACTTAGAAACTTCTGAGCCTGTTCAAAGGTTATATGAGGAGGAAGTGGCGGCACGGAAGGGTCCACATAAACATTCAGCACCACAGGTTTGGTATAGGCAAGCGCCTGATCCAGGGCTGATGCCACCTCATCCGCTTTTCTCACGGTAATGCCTTCAAGTCCCATAGATTTAGCATATTCAGCATAATCGAAATCCGGCAAATTCTGACTCGCATTATACTTCGGGTCTCCATTCATAAATCGTTGTTCCCATGTTACCATATTCAGGTCCCGGTTATTTAATACCAAAATAATCAGTCTGGGATCCGCCCATTTCTTATAATATTTAGCGATAGTAATAAGTCCGTTGTTACCAAGCATCTGCATGGCACCGTCACCTACGAAAGCAATCGGAGTTCGGTCGGGGTATGCAAATTTTGCAGCAATGGCATAAGGAACGCCCGGACACATGGATGCCAGATTTCCGGAAAGAGAGGCCATCATGCCTTCGCGGATAACCAAATCGCGCGCAAACCAATTAGCGGATGAACCAGAATCGGCAGAAATTATACATCGATCAGGCAATCTTTTCGAAAACTCCCAGAATACTCTTTGCGGATTAATCGGGTCTGCACTTACAAATGCTCTTGCCTCCATAACCTTCCACCATTCCTTTATATTTTCTTCGATCGTATTGCGCCAGCTTCGGTCTTCCTTATACTTTAATAATGGTATTAAAGCTCTCAACGTTTCTTTACTGTCTCCCTGCAGATTCACTTCCATCGGATAACGCATACCGAGGTTCCGTCCATCGATATCTATCTGAACACCGCGTGCACTGCCGGGTTTAGGCAAAAACTCTGCATACGGAAAACTGGTTCCAATCATCAAAAAAGTATCACAATCCGACATTAGATCCCAACTGGGCTTGGTTCCCAGCAGTCCGATAGCTCCCGTTACGTAAGGAAGATCATCCGGTAATGCAGCTTTTCCCAGAAGCGCTTTTGCAACTCCGGCACCCAGCATCTCTGCCATTTGCTTTACCTCTACTGATGCTCCGAAGGTACCTGCACCAATCAACATTGCTACTTTTTTCCCTTCATTCAAAATATCGGCAGCTCTTTGCAAATCAGCAGCGGCGGGCATGATCACCGGCTCTGAATAAGACGAGTCCGAAAAGATTGAACCATGCTTACGCGAAGGCTCTTCATAACTTTCTTCCTGCAGATCATTGGGGATGATGATACAGGTAACCGTTCGCTGATTTTTGGCTATACGGAAAGCCCGGTCTATCACATGCCGAATCTGTGATGGAACCGTTGCCATCTGCACATACTCATGCGCCACATCTTTAAACAGGCTAATAAGATCCACTTCTTGCTGATAAGAACCACCCAGAGCCGTACGGGCTTGTTGCCCGATGATGGCCACCACCGGTTGATGATCGGCTTTGGCATCATAAAGTCCATTGAGCAAGTGAATGGCTCCGGGTCCGGATGTAGCCAGGCAAACGCCTACCTCATTGGTAAACTTGGCGTGCGCGCAGGCCATAAAAGCAGCATTTTCTTCGTGACGAACCTGGATGAACTCTATCTTATTTTCTGTATCCGACGCTTTATTAAGCGCACCCATCAATCCGTTGATACCATCGCCCGGATATCCAAAAATCCGATGCACGTTCCAGTTTTCTTTTAATCTCCGTATGAGAAACTCACTTACATTTTCTGCCATATCTTATCTGCTTAAATTACTAATTGATTGTATTGTATTATTAGTCAAAAGGCTTGCCGTTATTTTATCGCTCTCAGAGGCGCAAAACCAATGACTGTTGTAGAGCTGCGCTCAATTCTTCATACAAATTGTGGAATATAATTCCCTTATTTATTTATAATTTAAATGTAGATGTAGCAGACCGGTTGATGGCTCATCGGTCAGCATTACCACAAGGCTTTTACTCAGCAAGCAAATCAGATATTCAGAACTCTTCTTTTAAGTAACGCAAAGGCACAGGTCGGGAGACCTGCGCCAGTGAAGAAAAGCATTCCGCCATCTCCGTAGGC
>JBIQMB010000282.1:3463-5345 GCA_044463745.1 Chitinophagaceae bacterium
TAAGTTTTCCGAAAGCAAACGCATCAGATGCCAAGGATTCCTTTTTAGTAACGCAAAGTCACAGGTCGGGAGACCTGCGCCAGTGAAGAAAAGCATTCCGCCATCTCCGTAGGCTGGGGTTTAAGAACTTCTCGGGATCTATCATTTTTCTGCAAGAAAAATCCCCTTGCGGTCGTCGCGCTCTTTGCGTGAAACATTCTTACTAAACATGAAAAAGTATTTCCGCAATCCCGCCGGCCAGTTACAGCCCGCCTGACGGATCTATCATTTTTCGAAAGAAAAATCACTTTGCGGTCGTCGCGTTCTTTGCGTGAAACCTTCTTGTGAAGCGTGAAAAGGATTCAGCCAGCCCCGTCATCCGGTTACAAACCACCTGACGAATCAGCATCCAGCGTTACCATAAGTTTTCCGAAAGCAAACGCATCAGATGCCAAGGATTCCTTTTTAGTAACGCATAGTCACAGGTCAGGAGACCCGCGCCGGTAAAAGCCAGTGAGGCGGCCTACCCCAGTGCGATGCCGGTTAGAATTTATTCACTCCACCCCACGGGGTTAGCCTTCAATTGCGCTTTGTCATAATAGAGCTTTCTCCCCGCAGGCCTGAAATACCATGAAGCAGTAATAGCAATCAACAGGGTTAAAGATGGCAGCATTTCAGTAAACGACTTCTCCACTACCAAGTGTGAAATAGCAGCCCCCGACATTACAAAAAAGAACCCTGCATATGCCCACTCTTTCAACAGGGGACGAGCCGGAAGTAAAATCGCTATAACGCCCAATATTTTCCATGCACCCAAAATCGAAAGGATGTAAAGCGGATAACCAAGCCTGGTTACAATCTCATTATATCCACCAATCTGAAATAATTGTTGTACACCGCCGGCAAGCATGCCAAGCGACAAGAAAATGGTGAAGACCCAATAAAGAACATTTTTTTTCTTTGCCATGTTTATTTATTTGTATGCTGACAGAATTTCCTGAAGTTTATCGTGGGCCATATTGACACCATATTCAAAAGGCATTTTCAGTTGCCTGGCTCTGTGATCGACCGACTTATAAATGCTATGGATAGTCAGTTTACTGGTATCCTCCGTCAGTTTTTCAAATTGTAAAAACTCAAGCTGAACATCCATATCTGCATTTTCCATTTCAAAGGTTCGCACAATCTTTTCGTTGGGCACAAAATCGTGAATGGTTCCATTCGCTTTGAAAACGACTTTGCCATTGTATGACGTTTCAAAAGCAAAAGAGCCATGCTTTTGATTATCCAGCTTCAATACAGTTGTGCCCATCCACTGCCCAAGCAAATCCTTATCCTGAAACGCTTTAAAAAGAAGGTCAAGTGGGAGATCAAATTCGCGTGTTACGGTTAAATGCTGTTTACCTTCCGGTGCATTCACTTTTGTTTTCTGTTCCATTTTATTTTTTTTTATGTTGTTTCATTACAGATTCCAGTTTATTGAAGCGTTCTTCCCACATAAGCCTGAATGGTTCCAGGTAGTCAGCGACCTCTTTCATTTTATCAAGATTCAGGTGATAATAAATTTCTCTCCCAATTTGTTCCTGCTCAAGTAAATCACACTCGGTCAGAATTTGCAAATGTTTGGAAACCGTAGGCCGTGCTGTATCAAAATTAGATGCAATAGCACCGGCTGTTAGTGCCTGAGAAGCCACCAGCGTTAAAATGACTCTTCTGGTAGGTTCTGCAAGGGCCTGAAAAACATCTCTTCTTAATTTCATTACGTAGCTATTTGACTACAAATATAACCGTAGCCATTTAACTACGCAAATTTTTTTTTGAAATATTATTGAAATGAAAAGAGGCAGGTTATAAAAGAGGATTACTGCCTCAGACACCCTACACTATCCTCAGGAGACCTGTT
>JBIQMB010000283.1:0-5334 GCA_044463745.1 Chitinophagaceae bacterium
GCATAAGCTGGGTAAAGAACTGTTAGCAGTAGAACTCTCCTGATTTTTTGGTAAGAGTCCCAATAAGTTTTCAAAACCTGGTACGTCCGGAGTTATCGCATCCCTATCAGCCGGGAAAGTTCTTCCTTATATGTGCGCGAAATGGGGATCTCAGTCTGGTCGGTTAATTTTACGAACGAAGAATAGACCAGATGAATGGCCTGAATATTCACAATATATGATCGGTGTAGCTGGAAAAATTGCGATGAAGGCAGCTTCTCCTTTAAATTAATCAGCGGTTTTCGGATTGTATGTATTCCGTTATTTGCCGTGTGTATCTGGGTGTAGTCTCCATTCGTATTCAAATACACGATATCGCTCAGCGATAATTTCAGATGACCGTCATCTACCTTTATGAATAGAAATTCGTTGGACGTGGCAGGGACGGGGTTACTATAGCGAAGATGAAGAAAATCCCTGGCCTTGTTGATGGCTTTCTCGAAACGGTCGAACCGAATAGGCTTTACGATATAATCAATAGCGTTCAAATCAAATCCTTCGGGTGCAAAATCGCGAAAAGCCGTTATGAAAATAATGGCTGGCGGAGCTGCCGGTGATTTGGCAAGATCAAGGCCTGACATGCCCGGCATTTCGATGTCGGTAATAAGAATATCCGGGTCATGATTCTGTAAATAATCCAGTGCGGAGGTTGCATCATAAAAGGAGCTTAGATGTTCGAGATAAGGCAATTTCTTCGCAAATGCTTCCAGAAGTTTTACTGCTGCCGGCTCGTCTTCAACGATGATGCATTTCAGTTTTGGGTTCATGGTACAGACATTTAATTTTTAGAAAAACGGAATAGCAATCCTCCCCTTTATTAATGGTGAGCCGGTGATCCGGATACAGCATCTCCAGTCTTCTTTTGGTGCTGCTGATTCCAATGCCGCCCATCCGGTTTTTTCCGGGTTCATTGTTGTTATTGACGGAAGATATATTATTTTCGACTGTGAAGATCAGCTCATCCGCTACCAATTCTAAGTTCACCTTTACCCATCCTACATTTTTATTTTCTTTTATCCCGTATTTGACAGCGTTCTCCACAAAGGGAAAAAGGATAAGCGGAGCAATCATGATATCGGTGTCAGGTTTAACTTTTTGATGAAATTCGATTTGCGCATTGACATCCTCGTATCTCATCCTTTCCATATTCAAATAATTTTCAAGAAACCGGATTTCCCGGTCGAGCGGAGCCAATACATTTTTACTTTCATACAGCGTGTATTGTAGTATTTCCGAAAGATCGCTTATCATCTCCGGGGCTCTGTCATCTTTAAAGTAAGCGTATGAATAAATATTGTTCAGGGCATTAAACAGATAGTGCGGATTGAGTTGCGATTTCAAAAAATTTACTTCCAACTGAATATTTTCCATTTCCAGTTTATGTGCCTCAGTCTTATTTTTTGCATCATTTGAAAAGATGTGGATGGTAGAAACCAATAGCTTAAACATAAAGGCAGGCAGCGTTCTTAAAAAAATGGGTATCACTCCTAAGATAATATAATCTGTGTTTATTACCTCTCTGAAGTCTCTGATGAATAATCCAAGGCTAATGTCCATTTCGCTAACCTGATCTTGAATGAACGGTTTATAGAATGTATGAAAGACCAGAAAATTAATTGTAGGAGCGATGAGAAAAGGAATTGCCAAACAAATGATGGTTAAAAAAAATTTTTTACGAAAAAACAGGTGGGGGACAATATAGTAGGACGTGAAATAAAAGAATATGATACTTGGAATGAACTGTCTAAGAATAATTGCAACAGTTAAAATAGTAGGAAAGTCGCCACCAACAATCAATTGATTGACTAAATAAAACAGCATTAGTGCAACCCAAAGTGAAATATGAAAAAAGATTTTTTTCTTGCCCGTATAGAAATTTTCAAAGTCCAACAGGAACTTTTTTGAAAAGATATTCGGAAATGTGGTCTGATAATTTGAGTCCATAATTTTTTGGAATTGCACAAAAGCGCACGAATTGGCTGCTCTAAATTAACCTTTTAACTTCAGATTCTTGCACTTTGACTTGCAAAAACATCCTCCTGCCGCAAAGATTTTTTTATAATAATGAGATTAAGGAAATTCATAGAGTAAAAGAGAGGATAAAATGAAGAAGCCGAAACTTAAATTAGAATTGCTTTTTCCTAAAGAGGGAAAAAAATTATCTCACAAATTCCTTGAGAAAATAAAAGGCGGCAATGATGAAGAGAATAATGGAAATTATTCTTCGACCACACCTGTCTATTCGTATTCTTCAGAAGTTGGACGAGATATAGAACGAGCAAAGGAGAATTAAATTTTTTTAACAAAATGATTTTACTATTAAGCAGACAAGATGATGGCAGTACACGTGAAGTGGCAGAATGGCTCTGTGCACTTGATAAAGAATTTATGAGAATTAATGCGGATGATAACAAAAACCAATTTGTTAGTTGTCATCTGACTCAGGAATGCTTCACTTTCATGATTAACAATAAAAACTACACTTTCAAACCATCGGAAATACGCAGCATTTGGCATCGGCGTTCTGGTTTTTCATGTCCTGATGCCGGATACTCCAATTATGAGCTAAAGAGATTTTTCTTTGATGAGAGCAATGCTGTTCCGTCACACCTTGAAGGTGAGTCTAAACAGCTCCTTTCTCTAATATATTATTTGTTACAAAATAGAAAAAACACGCGGGATATCGGAAATCCGTTTTTTAACGCAGTAAATAAATTGGTTGTTCTTAAAGAGGCAGGAAATATTGGATTGTTAGTGCCTGAGAGTTACATTGTTACTACCAAAGCAGAATTAATTAATCTGATAAAGAAGGGAGGGAAGTATGTAACCAAGGCAATCGGCGACGGTGTTTACAGATTTGTCGATGGATTTGGATATTACAGCTATACTGAAAAAGTTACAAGAAAATTCGTAAATACCCTTCCAGATACATTCTTCCCTTCTTTGGTGCAGGAAGAGATAGAAAAAAAGTTTGAGTTAAGGATATTCTTTTTGAAAAAAAAGTTTTACAGCATGGCTATTTTTTCTAATGAATTTGAAGCTACCCGCACGGATAGTAGAAAAAATGCTTCTACCGCTTTTCTGCCCAGGCAGGTTCCCTTTCGATTACCCAAAGATATAGAGGCCGTCCTTTTGCAGTTAATGAAAAGGATGAAATTGAATACGGGATCCATAGATATGGTGGTAACACCAGAAGAGAAATATTACTTTCTTGAAGTTAATCCGATAGGTCAGTTTGGAATGGTTTCTAAGCCTTGTAATTATTATTTAGAAAAAGAAATAGCGAAAGCATTATAGTATTATGAAAAAGAAAATTCATCTTGAAGGGTTGCCGGTTCAAAAGGAAATAAGAAAGGATCTACCACTTTTTTATCACTTTATAAGCTACAATAAGTTAATGCCCGGTGATCCTTTTCAATTTACAGAATTCTCTGAGCAAACCCAGTCTTTGGTGTTTTTTGGTAAACCGGAAAAGCCAGTTTCTAAAATTCTGGATATGAATGAATTATTAAAGTAAACCGCAATTGGTATGCAGAGAGCCTATATAAACCATTCTAATAAGTACATCTACCTATTTGCTGATTGCAAAATTGTTAAAGGGCATACGCGTGCTTTGATTATTGACCTGTCAAGAAAACGAATATACCCGATCCCTCTTTCTTATTATGAACTCAGTAATTACTTCAGAAATAAAAATATAAGAGAAATAGAAAACATTTTAGCGGACAAAACGAGTAGGTCCAGATTTTACGATTTTATACAATTTTTATTAAAAAAAAATTTAGCTACGCTTGTGGATGATATTTCACTATTTCCTGAATTAGAAAATGAGTGGGATCATCCTTCCGATGTTATCACATCTATCATTGACGTGCGCTTCAGATACGATTATTTGTCAAAGGCAATTCATGAATTATCGCAATTGCGATGTTTGTATCTGCAGGTTAGGTTTTACGAGAGTGTGGATTTAATTGTAATTAAAGATCTGGCAAAGTTGATTAAGGGGAAATGCTTCAAAGATGTGCAGGTATTTATCAAATATAGTAATAAAATCTCCACAGTTTTTTTTGAAAAGTTATTTAATGAACAACGGAATCTTCGTTTTATTATTCATTCTGTACCGGCTAGTATTCAATTAATGAATACTGTTGTAGTTCAATCTACTCATCAACTTATAGATTCTTGTAATAGCTGTGGGATAATAGATAAATATGCTTTGAACATCCCCAATGTACAAGGATATATGGGCAATCAACTTTTCAACAGTTGTCTGAATCGTAAAATTTCGGTAGATGAAGATGGGTATATCACCAATTGTCCTTCAATGAAGCTGAAGTATGGAAGTATTGGGAAAGTCAAACTTACAGAGGTTGTAAAGCGAAAAGATTTTAGGAAAGTTTGGAGTATTAACAAGGATATGATTGATACATGCAAAGATTGTGAATTCAGATATATATGCAGTGATTGTAGGGCATATACGAAGGATGGAAATTTGAAAGGAAAGCCTTCCAGGTGCGGATATGATCCCTATACAGGTATATGGAATAACCAAATCAAATCTGTTGAAATTGTTTAAAAATGGCTTTTAAATATTATAAACAACTTAATGCCATGGATTGCGGACCAGCGTGTCTCCGGATGGTTGCTAAGTATTATGGCAGGCATTTCAATACAGATACGTTGCGCAATATGTCAGGCTTTGGTAAGGAGGGAGTATCCATGCGCGGGCTGAGTGATACTGCTGAGGCATTGGGATTTAGAACGAGGGGTGTAATGCTTAGAACAGAACAATTAAGAAATGTTAGTAAGCCATGTATCCTACATTGGAACCAGAATCACTTTGTGGTTTTGATTAAAGTAAACGGAGGTGGTAAGAAAATGAAATTTCATGTTGGAGACCCCGCGCGAGGAAACAGAATTGTTTACGGGCGAAGCGAATTTGAGAAGCATTGGTTATCTGCAACAGATGAGGATGAGCCTACCGGTATTGCGTTATTGCTTGAGCCTACACCTGCATTTTATGAAACGGAGGCTGAGGAAGAACATAAACTAAATTGGA
Source organism: Chitinophagaceae bacterium (assembly GCA_044463745.1). GTDB lineage: Bacteria > Bacteroidota > Bacteroidia > Chitinophagales > Chitinophagaceae > Ginsengibacter. The sequence goes on from JBIQMB010000283.1 coordinate 5,099, forward strand.
AACTCATCTTGCAATATCTGATGCAGAGTAAATTTCAGATAGCCCAGGTATTTGCAACACTGCTGATCGTGTCGCTCATACAGTTGCTGTTTCCCTTTCTTACTCAGAGTATTGTGGATAACGGTATTAATGTTCAGAATTTAAGCTATGTGACCATTATAATAGCAACCCAATTTGTTTTATCAATGAGCAGGTTATTAGTTGAGTTTATTCGAAGCCGGATTTTGTTGCGTATT
>JBIQMB010000284.1:0-5320 GCA_044463745.1 Chitinophagaceae bacterium
TAATAATCTGCATTGGCCTTCTTTTGCCATACGGGGGTTAAGGTAAATGCAGTAGCTCCTGTTTCAGGTATGTGGGCACTGGTCACCTGCGGAAGCGCACCGGAGTTTGTCAACAAATCATTAAGCGGGTCGAACCTGAATTTTTCAATAGTGAGCACCATCGCATTTTTAGTTATGTCTGAAGCGGAGGTTTGAATCATCAATTTCGGGTTGGTGATCATTTTCATGTTTGCCATTTCGCTGCCCGGGGTAGAAAAGCGATTCATGTCAGGAGCCGGATCATAATAATAAACATTACTTCCACCTAATAGTTCCTCTCTTGTTTTTACTTCCCTGAGTTTGATTGTTTTGTTTCCTTCTTTTAAAATGATTTTACCGGGCTTTTCCGATACATTCACAATAAACCTGGTGGTTTTATTTTTTTGAAAGCCGTCGAACCCACCTTCGGCCGGGTGGATTGTAATGGTGACATTATTGCCCTTGACTTCTGACTCTATCAGGGTTTTAACGTGTTTTCCGTTTTGATAATCAAGCGTTAGTCCATCGTCATCATACTCAGTAAATGAACTGCTTCCCTTAGGATAGAATTCGTAGATGCGCAAGCCAAAAACGATTTGCGTTACATTATTATTCGGATTAGCCATGGGGATTATAGCACCTGCTTTTACAAAAACAGGAAGTTTCCAGATAGGTGCCTTGAAGTAATTGATGATACGATTGCCTTCGTACTTCTGTCCTGTAAAATAATCGATCCATTCACCTTCGGGCAGGTATATTCCGTTTCGGATGTCATTTCCCAGGCTGTCTGCCTGTGTGGATTGATAAATGGGAGCCACCAGAAAATAGGGTCCGTACAAAAACTGGTATTGCGTACTTACTCCATGTGTGTAATCGTTGGGATAATCGAGAAACATGGCTCTGATCATGGGTTTGCCATCCACGGCTTGGTGTGCGATGGAGTAGGCGTAAGGCATCAGTTCACTCTTCAGTTTCAGGTAGTTTCGGTTGATGGAGGTAGCAGGTTCGCCCAGGGCAAAAGGATACTTCGGATTACTTCCCCAACCATCCATGTTAAGCTGCATGGGCGTAAAAGTTTTCCATTGAAAGTCGCGGATGTTGACCACCGGATTTTTGCCACCGAATATCCCATCCATATCGCTGGTGATATTAGGGTTGCCACTCAATCCTGAACCGATGTAGGTAGGAATATGAAAACGAATGTACTCCCACACGCCACCGGTCTGATCGCCGCTCCATATCGTGGCATAACGTTGTGTGCCCGCCCATCCGTCAAGAGAAATGATAAAAGGCCTGGCATTGCGTCCATAGTATGGCATTATGTGACTTACATCCGCTACACCATTCAAACCGAAGGAATAACCAGCCCCAACCCATGCCACATCTGTTTTCAAAACACGTACTCCGGCATCCCGCACCTCGCGCACAATATCGCGCTGCAATAAAGCCGGAATGGTATCAATCGGATGAAGATCACTCTGTGTCCATAGTCCAATCTGTACGCCTTTTCCCCTTGCATAATCTCCAAGAGATTTCAGATTCGCCACATTCCCTTCCAGCGTACTCGTCTGTCCGTAACCTGCGCCGTAGCCATCATTGGGAAGTATCCATCCAAATGGCATGTCGTTATCTGCATACCTGTCAATAACTGCTCGTGCCGAAAACTGATAATTATTTTTCTCACCGTTCAGCGACTCTTTGATGCCGCCATTATCTTTCTGGCTTTCCTTATAACGCTTGCCGTCCTCAAATAGAATTCCGGTGGAATCTTCTTTCCAGTAATCACGGTTATACGCATTCAAATGTCCCTCGTAAAAACCAAATTTCGGCACAAGAACCGGATGGCCAGTCAACTGGTAAAAATCATTTAGCAGTGCTACAGGCTTTTCATTCACCATGAAAAATACGTCAAGATAATTTGTTTCATGCGATAATTTGACGATACCTTTTTCCTTTGATCCAAAATCATAGATTCCTTTTTTAAAAGTGTACCACATAAAACCATAGCCACCTGTGGACCAGTAAAACGGATTGGGTGAAGCCACACCTCCATCTGTCCAGCTATTCTGATTTTCTATAGCAATGGCCTTGCCTTTATGCGAAAACCTACCGTTTTGTACACCACCACCATAAAAATATTCATCACTTCTTTCTTTTAATCTTAACGTCACTTCCCTTTCATCAAATTCAACCGAGGATGCCATTTCAATGACGGTATTCATTCCCCCTCTTTCTTTAATCTGCATCAGGCCCGTTGTCTTTTCAAATACAACGACCATGCTTCGGGTGGCGATCTCGTAAGAGTTTACGCGGTCGGTTATTGATAGCTCTTCGATAGATTTGCGCGGTTGCTTCACAAGAATCTCAGCGGGCGGTTTCGAGACAGGATCACGTACAATTCCACCATTTGGGTCTTCGAAAAGACGCACAATATTTTCACCATAAAAATCAAGAGTTACCCGATGGCCGTTTTCGTAAATCAACTGTACGGCGCAGGGGTTGATCTGTACAATTTCTTTGATAGTCCCTGCCTTGTTTTGAGCTGCGGAAGGAGTAGATGTAATCAAAAAAAGAAAAAAGATGCCGGAGAAGATCGCTGTAATTCTATTCATCAGTTTGAGATTAATGGCTGTCTCGTAAAGGTAACTTTTGAAGATGAGATGCAAATAAGTACGCTCAATTCTTTTAACAAAACCGGTCAACGAAAACGATTGTGTATTAACAATTCAACTCACAGCCGAAGCTCAAATTTTGACTCGACTCATGAGTTTTTCATTCTCACTTCTATACCCAGTCCTTCCAGTTTGCGAAGTAGTTTATTGATAGGAAGCCCCATCACATTGTAATAGTCGCCTTTAATTTCTTTGATGCCCACCGCACCTATCCATTCCTGTATTGCATATCCTCCGGCTTTATCAAAGGGCGCATATTTATCTATATAGTATACAATTTGTTCATCGGTAAGATGATTGAAAACAACTTCAGTCGTTTCACTAAAACTTAATTCTGTTTTTTCGCTCAGTATGCAAAGGCCGGTAATGACCTGATGTGTACGCCCTGACAGGTTTTTAAGCATGGAGTACGCTTCGTTGAAATCGTGGGGTTTGTTTAAAATGACGTTATCCAGAACCACGATAGTATCGGCCCCTACTACAACGATACTTTCTTTATCTTTTCTTCTGTTAAAAACAGTTGTTGCTTTTCTGATAGCAAGATTACGGACTATGGCATCGGGGGTAAGACTCTTGTCATAGTCTTCTGACGCATAAGACTGTTCGGCCTCAAAATCAAGATCGGCAAGGTCGAGAAGTTTTACCCTCCGGGACGAGGCGGATGCCAAAATTAAATCTTTCATAGCGGCTAAAGTTATTAAATCAAAAAGAAACACATTGAAAAAATTCCGGCAAGCATCGTAAGCTTTACCCTCGTACTAAGCCGATGGTAGTCCACTTTATCCGATGCTTTCACCAGTTTCATTAAGATGTAGGACAAGGGAAGTGCCACAAATATTAAACCGTACAAACCGGCAAAAGATCTATTGTTCAGCAAAATATAGGTGCTTAAAAAGATGACAGACATCATAAGGATAATAATCAATACCGATACCCAATATTTTGCCGTTATCATACCCCACCGAATGGGGATGGTTCGGCAGCCAATGGCTTCATCGCCCTTTACGTCTTCCATATCTTTAATAATCTCTCTGATTAGTGTAAGAATAAAAGCAAAGCCGCTGTAAATGAGTGAATAACTTAAGAGATGATCCCATGCTTCCCCGTCAGGGCTGTTTAACTCAGCAACAGGCAGCACCATGATCGTCCAGGCCGTTAAAGCCGAGATGATAATGTTTCCGGTTAAAGCCTTTTTTTTAAATGTAGCAGAGTAAACAAACAAAAGGATGCAGGCAGCAAAATTGAGAAGAATGATGTAAGGGTTTTGCAATACATAAGAAATGTAACCGCTCAAAAGCAAGCCGGCCAAAGAAATAGTGATATATAAAACAAGAGCTGCCTGAGGATGCAGTTGTATACCAATAATTAGCTGACCGGGTTTGTTGATTTTGTCAATTTCCTGATCCATATAATCATTAATAATGTACCCCGCCGAGGCGATGAAAAGTGAGGAAAGAAGTAATAGTATAAAAAGAGTCGGACGAAGCTGAATGGCCGGATTGTCGTAATGCGGGGCTTCAAAAAATCTTCTGAAAAAAATTAAATAGAACATGGCCTGTGTAAGGCCTATCACGATCAGGTTTGGCCAGCGAATTAATCTGAAAAATGTTCCGGGATACTTCATTCCGGTTTTATGTTGAGGTTACATCTGTTGGCTGGTTCCATTTTCCTTGTAGCTTCATCACTTTGCTTATAATATCCCTCACACAACCTTCTCCTCCTTTGTATGGCGAAATATAGTCTGCAATCCTTTTGATTTCATCACTGGCATCTAATGGACATGCCGCCACAAAGCAATGTTTCATTACTTCCAGGTCCGGTATATCATCACCCATGTATAATGCGGTTTCAAAAGACAGATCATTTTCTTTAAAAAAATCATCCAGGTATTCGATCTTGTTTTTGATATTAAAGAAAACATGCCTGATGCCCAACCTGTTTAGCCTGTCTTTAACGGGCACCGAGTTGCTCCCCGATATAACGATAATCGGATAACCCAGTCTGGCAGCCAGTTGTAAGGCATAGCCATCCCTCACATGCATTTTACGAAGCCATTCGTATTCACCCGTACGCGAAATGGATTCTGTTATAAGAAGTGATCCGTCGGTCAGCACTCCGTCCATGTCAAAAACGAAAGTTCTTACAAAATTGAATTTTGATAAATACGAATCGGAAGATTGTGGCGTTGCTGTCATACAAGCAGCAAAACTAAGAAGTAATAATTTGATAGGAAAAAATCAGCGCTTGCCATGCATTTTTAAAATATTCTCTGTCAGTTTCAGATACATATATTTCAGGTCTTCATATTGATTTAATGCATTCAGGTGCTTAGTGATTGTAAACACATCGTTTCTGATGGCTGGACCGGTTTGGGTAAGAAATGGCGAAAATTCTTTTATTCTTTGATTGATTTCATTGATAAGCGGTACCAGGTTTTTGAAATTTACATTCTCTCTCTGGCAATATATTTCGGCCAGTGCATACATGTGGTTTGCAAAATTAGCAGCAAAAACGGCTGAAATATGGTAACTCATCCTTTGCTGATCGCTGGCCCGGCTAACCATGGGCGACAAGGAGCGTGCAAAGTCTGTGATCTTATCAAGTGTTTCTGCATTGTTACCGTCAACCAT
>JBIQMB010000285.1:0-5319 GCA_044463745.1 Chitinophagaceae bacterium
CTGGGTGTTACATTAGCTAATGCTTTTTTCCACACCTCATAACCATTTTCACCGGTAGTTTTACTTACGCGGTCAATGGCATCATAAAAAATTAAATAAGCACCGCTCTTTTTTCCTTCCCACATCAGGTTATTTACAAAACGGGTTACCAGTTTATCCTGAAATTTTGGATCAGGAGCTAAGGGTAATTTTTTGGCTTGAGTCTTACGCATTGTATTCTTTAATATTTTAATTCTCCATGCATGGATGCATGTCTATATATTATTTTTTAGCTTTTTCTTTCTTGGTTCCGTATTTAGAACGGCTTTTCTTACGATCTTTTACACCTGCAGTATCCAGCGTGCCACGTACGATATGATAACGTACACCCGGCAGGTCTTTTACCCTTCCACCGCGAAGCAATACGATACTGTGTTCCTGAAGGTTATGCCCCTCACCCGGAATGTAGGCAATCACCTCAATTTTATTGGTTAACCTTACTTTGGCAACTTTTCTTAACGCTGAGTTGGGTTTTTTAGGAGTAGTGGTATATACCCTTGTGCAAACACCACGACGCTGAGGACAACTGTCAAGCGCTCTTGACTTGCTTTTTGCTTTAATGATTGTCCTTCCTTTTCTTACTAACTGTTGTATTGTAGGCATTCTTTCTTGACCTTAATTTTTTTTGGACGGCAAAGGTAAGTGCTGATTCAGAAAATACCAAAAGAATTTAAAAAGTAAGGATATTTTCACAATTAGCCCCACTTGCAGTCCGCCAGTATATATAACATATGACAAAAAGATATCGGGGCATATTGCCTAACCTGGAAATAAGGCTCTTCAAATAAAGAATTCATTACCCCGATAGGGCCAGATGTCCGCGAAAATTTATTCCACATCTACCAGCCAGCCATATTTATCTTCGGCTGATCCTTCTCTGATGGCATCCAGCTTCCTTTTCACTTCCGGAGCTATCCTCCATTTTTCTTCATCAAACTTCATGGTCATTTCCTTATCGGTCAATTCGGCTACCATCAGTATTGCTGCAGCGGTTCCTGTGCCAAACACCTCGGTTAGTTCACCTTTTTTATACCGATCTTTTACTTCCTCTATTGATAAATTGCGTTCTTCCACAGTCACACCCATTTCGTTAAGAAGCTCAATGACACTCATCCTGGTAACGCCGGCCAGGATGGTACCCGAATCTAAAGGAGGAGTAACGGCGGTATTTCCGAATACGAAAAAGACATTCATCGTTCCACATTCCTGCACATATTTATGCTCGCAAGCGTCGGTCCATAAGACCTGGTCATAACCATTTCGCTGAGCCTCAGCGGTAGGATACATGGCAGCACCATAGTTGCCGGCATTTTTGGCAAAACCTACTCCGCCTTCTACTGCGCGCACATATTTTTCTTCAACGTATATCCGCATGGGCTTGGGAAAATAGGGACCCGTAGGGCTAAGAATGATGACGAATTTATAAGTTTGGGATGGCTTTACCCCGATAAAATCATCCACCGCAAACATAAACGGACGGATATATAATGAGTAATCATGCTTGGACGGAACCCAATCCTTATCAATACCAATCAGCCGCTTCATGCCTCCAATAAAAATATCTTCAGGTACATCCGGCATCGACATTCTTCGGGCCGAATTATTAAAACGAATAAAATTATCGTACGGTCTGAAGATTTTGACCTCCTCCGTTTCAAGGTTTCTGAATGCCTTTATTCCTTCAAATATTGACTGCCCGTAATGAATGGCTGAGCAGGCAGGTGATATCATAATAGGCTGATAGGGTTTAATTTCCAGATTGGTCCAGTGTCCGTCAACATAGTCAGCCACGAACATGTGGTCGGAAAAATTTTTCCCAAAAATCATTTTTTCTATAGGTACTTCACTGAGCTTACTGCCCGGTGCCATGGTTATTTTAATGTCTAAAGCATCAATCATATTGTTACATTTGCTACAAAGAAACGAAAATTCAATGGATTCTTCAGGACTTGATCATGTTGTTTTATCATCAAAGCTTTGCAAAGAATTGTATAAAAGTGGTGTTGTAAATCTGGAACCACCTGCCATAGAGGAAAATAAAACTGTCCCTTTTGAAGGCGCAAACCGCAGGCATGTGTTGATTGTGTATGATGCCCGGCTTAAGAGAGAGGATGAAGAACTTTTGCAAAATCTGATGAAAGCATGCGGATTGAATATGGATGATGTGGCTCTGGTCAACTTCAGGGAGCAGGAAATTTCCATCGCAGATATATTGAATGAACTGGAGACCGAAAAAGCTTTGTTTTTTGGAATCCCTTCCCTGAGCATTAATCTGCCGCTGGATGATGTGGAAGAAAAGGTTCTGGAATTAGAAGACCGTTTATTTCTCAAAACTGCTCCGCTCGGAGCTTTGCATAAAAATGTAGAAAAGAAAAAAGCACTTTGGTTAGCCCTAAGAAAAATGTTTGACCTTTAGTTTCTCTCCTTTATAATAATGAACTCAGGATTTTAAATTGATGTGTACGATATCCGCATCATTGATATAAATAAAATCAAATACAAAAGCGTTTTTAAGGTAGTTTAATAGGATATTTGAATAATGGATTTCCCGCACGATGCTTATGGTTTGCTGAATGAATAAACCAGTAACTGTCTTGATATGTTGATACTGATTCGTTATACCACAATTATCATGGTGTTAATGAGTGCTGCGGCGGCAATTGCTCAGCCCACCGTTAAGAAAAATAATGATGAAATATTAATTAATCAATGGCTTGATCTGGCCAGAGATTTTGAGAATGAGAACATGGATTCAGCCGCATACTATTATCAAAAAGGAGGTGCATTGGCTGATAGGGTAAATAGCTATGATGGTAAAATGAAATATGCCTTCGGGTATAGCGTTGTTTTAAACGCAAAGAGTAATTTTTCAGAGTCGGAAAAAATATTACGGCAAGCATTGGCACTGGCCCGTAAAAATGAGGACGCATTAAATACAGCCAAGGCACTGGTTAATGTAGGGAATGTCTTTAATTATAAAGGGCTATTTGATTCTGCATATGTTTATTATGTGGAAGCAATTCCATTTTTGAAAAAAGCAGATGCCACTCATTTTCTGGATATCTTATACTCCAATATTGGAGTGTTGCTGGAAAATGCAGGTCGGGATGAGGAGGCTATTTTGTATTATGACAAAGGGTACGCCATCGCAGCGGAATTAAATGATAGTGCACGAATGGCAACGGTTCTCAACAATAAGGGTATTGTATTAAACAGCCTGAGACGGCTTGAGGACGCAATAGCAACTTTTAAAAAAGCAGTGGAGCTGGCCGGTGAAGACCTGGGAATCTTAGGGAGCGCTTACAGTAATCTGGCTAACGCATACCAATTAAAGAAGCAGAACGAACCGGCACTTATGAATTATAAAAAGGCTTTGCAGATATTCGAAAAGCTTGGAGATGATGGCGGACGCGGTCAGGCCTTGATTGGCCACGCTATTGTTTATTTTAATTTGAATAATCCGCTGCAAGCAGAAAAATTTGCAGAAGAAGCACTTCGCTATCTTCAGGCACAACCGGCATCCAGGTTAGAACTCTACAAATTATTAGCAGATATAAAATTTGGGCTTAATAAACATGCTGAATCGCGCGATTTTTTTTCTAAATATATTGACCTTCAAAAAGAAATCCAGGGACAGGAAATTCAGGAAACAATAATCAATGCCGAAAAGAAATTTCAACTGGCGCAGAAAGAGGAGGAGTTAGCCGTAAAAGAATTGCAGCTAACCAGGAGCGAACTGAACAATAGAAAGAAGAACTCTTATTTAATCATTACTGCGGCGATCATTCTGGCTTTGGTAGTAATTAGTTTTTTATTTTTCAGAAACATCAGGCAGCGTAATAAACTTTTTGAAATAGAGCGCGATAATCTTGAAAAAGAAAAAGAGGTTTCTGTTTTGAAAGCCAATATTGATGGTGCCCAGGCCGAACGGTCACGCATTGCCAAAGAACTGCATGATGACCTTGGAACCGGGCTTACTTCCATCCGTTTTTTAGCAGAGCGAATGGCACGGCAAAATGACCCGGAGCAAAAAGAGGATGCAGGTAAAATCAGAAAGTCGGCACAAACCCTGACGGAACAGATGAACGAAATTGTTTGGAGTATGAATACCGAAAGTGATTCTCTGGCCGATCTGCTTATTTATATGCGAGCAAAGGTTGCCGCTTTTCTGGATGAAAATGAAACGGAGTTTTCTTTTCAGGTGCCTTCACAGATTCCTGATAAAAAGGTAAGCGGCTTTTTTCGGCGAAATGTTTACCTGGTAGTGAAGGAAGCTATTCATAATGCAATAAAACATTCAGGTACCGATAAGGTTGATGTATGGATAAACACCGAGCCCGAATTGGTTATTCATATCAGAGATTATGGTGCTGGGATGCCGTCAGGTAATGCCTTAAACACCGGACACGGAATCAGAAATATGAAGCAACGGGTACTGGCTTTGGGTGGCCGGATTGAAATCAATCAGGAGGATGGAACCATAGTTACCCTTACGGTACCTTACATGGAAACCTAACAAAAGTTATATTCCGCCTGAATGGTTAAACCTATAACTTGCCACATCACTTCATTATAAAGAATCGTATGGAAAGGAAAATCAAAGTCAGTATTGTAGAGGATCAGCAAATAATAAGAAAAGGAATAAGAGACCTGCTTAACAGCAGTGATCACTTTCTATGCCTTGCAGATTATGGAGATGCTGAACGAGCTCTGGATGATATTCCAAAAAATATTCCTGACATCGTTATCATGGATATACAACTGCCGGGCATGTCGGGCACAGCATGCATCAGCCGGCTCAAAACAGATTTTCCGGATATTCAGTTTATCATGTTCACGATTTACGAAAACAGTGAGCAGGTTTTTGAAGCCATACAGGCAGGAGCCAGTGGATACCTGCTTAAGTCTGAAACCAATGAAAAGATTCTGGAATCGCTTCAGGAACTCTACGACGGCGGCGCACCCATGAACGCACGCATTGCAAAAAAGCTTGTATTGGCATTCAGAGGAGGTGAAGAAAGGAGTGATGAATCGGGAGTGGAATCTAATGCCTACAATATTTCGCAACGCGAGAATGAAGTACTACAATTACTGTCAACCGGATTTTTGTATAAAGAAATTGCAGAAAAACTCCACATCTCGGTAGGGACCGTCAAGCAGCACATTCATCGTATTTACGATAAACTTCACGTGCAGAACCGTACGGAGGCACTCAACAAATATTTTGGTAAAGCGCGGGTTTAAAAGAAGACCGGATAGCGTAAAATGTAACTTTTGTTC
>JBIQMB010000286.1:0-5315 GCA_044463745.1 Chitinophagaceae bacterium
GGTGTGGTCGTAATATTTGACGGCTTCCTCCAGTTTGTTTTGACGGTATTGGGTGTTTCCCAGGTTATATCCCGCTATATCATTATTTTTTGAACTCTCATAGGCTAGCCGGTATTCTTTTTCTGCCTGATCAAACTTTCGTTCCTGATACAACTTGTTGCCCTCTCTGATGGTTTCATTGGTGCTTTGTGCTGAAGTGCTATACCCAAGTCCAAGTACAATCAGTAGTGTAAAAGCGGATCGCAATGCTTTTTTCTTTTTTTCGGATAATAACATTTCGATGAGGAGTAAAATGAATGCAGCGATTAAAAAATATGAATAATACTGGTGAAATGAAAGATAGGAACTATCGCTGAGTATTGATCCTTTTTCGATCTGGGCCAGTTGTTTTTTCAGTTTTGAAATAATTTCATCCGGGTTTGAATATAACTGATAGGTGCCATGGGTAAGGTCAGCTATTTTTCTCAGGCCGGGTTCATTCAATTTTGAAATTACCGTATTTCCTTCCCTGTCTTTTTTGTATTCCCCCGTCATTTCATCGGGTATGAGCGCCCCCTCGGGCGAACCGATACCGATGGTATTAACCATGATGCCGTCCCTGGCCAACTCTTTGGCCGCTTTGTCGGCCTCTTTATCATGATCTTCTCCATCGCTGATAAGCAATACAGATTTATAGCTTTTATCGTTGGGGTTAAATGCTGCCTGAGACATGCGGAGCGCACTGCTGATTACCGTTCCTTGCGTTGGTACATCATCTGTGGTGATGGCCGCTATATACATTTTGGCTGCCTGATGATCGATAGTTAAAGGCATTTGCAGGTAAGCTCTTCCGGCAAAAATGACAAGTCCGATACGTTCGTTCGGCATCTGCTCTATGACCTTGGAGATGAGCTGCTTGGCACGTTCGAGGCGGTCGGGCTTAATGTCGGTAGCCAACATGCTTTTGCTCACATCCAGCGCTATCATCATGTCGGTACCGTTTCGGGTAATGCGTTGGGTTTTATCCGGAATCACAAGTCCTGCTATCGCAAAAGCACAAAGCACAAAAGAGGTTAGGAGCAACACGTATTTGGTGGTGAATTTCCCGGGCGAATATTCCCTGATGAGGGATTCCACCAGTTCGGGATCACCTATTTTTTTCTTCGATTTTTTCTTCCACCGGATGGTGTATGTAAAACATAAGATGAGCACCGGCAACAAAGCCAACACTAACAAGTACTCCGGATATTGAAAATGAAGCATCTGGGCTAAATTAAAATCAATCTTTGTGAAATGTAACTGTCAGATTGTTAAATTGAAAATATTTAATAAATAAAGCCGGGCTTCTATCTGATCTCTTGCATAGATACCAGCCTTTTATACATACCTCCCGTTTCCAATAAAGATTGATGGTTGCCTCGTTCTATGATTTCTCCTTTCCGTAATACAATTATTTCATCCGCATTTCTGATGGTGCTCAGCCTGTGCGCAATTACAATACTGGTGCGGTTTTCCATCAAATTATTGATAGCGTCCTGAACGAGTTTTTCGCTTTCTGTATCCAGCGATGAAGTAGCCTCGTCAAGGATAAGGATGGAAGGGTTTTTAAGTACTGCACGTGCTATGGTTACGCGCTGTTTTTCACCCCCGCTCAGCTTGCCGCCCCTTTCACCTACCAGGGTGTTGTAGCCATCCTCTTTCTGACTGATAAATCCGGCTGCATTCGCTATCTCCGCCGCACGCACGATATCTTCATCTTTTACATTAACCTTTCCCATCGAAATGTTTCCCTTGATGGTATCATTAAAGAGGATAGGTTCCTGCGTTACGATCCCCATATGATTTCGTAACGATTCAAGACTGTATTTTTTTATGTCTATTCCATCTATTAGTATCTCACCCGAAGTTGCGTCATGAAACCGCGGAATCAGATCAGCCAATGTACTCTTTCCGGCTCCCGATGAACCCACAAAGGCTACCGTTTTTCCCTTCTCTATTTTCAAATTGATGTTGTGCAGTATCCGTGCATCATCAAAATAAAATGAAACGTTTTTGAACTCGATGGCGTGCTCAAAAGATTGTAGGTAAACCGGATTCACAGGGTCATGTATCGCCACGGTTTCATTAATCAGGCTTTCAATTCTTTCTACACTTGCGGCGCCCTTCTTAATATTATACGAAGCTGCGGATAGGATTTTGGATGGCTGAATGATTTGAGAAAAGATGAGGATGTAGGTTAAAAAATCGCCCGGATTCAGAAAAGAATCTCTCAATACCAAACGGCCTCCATACCACAAAACGCCGGTTACCACAGCGATGCCCAGAACCTCTGTCACCGGCGAAGCAAGATCACGCTTGCGGTTAACCCGATTTTTTACCTTAAACAGCTCATCGTTTTGTATCTTGAATTTTTGGTACTGAATATCTTCTGCGTTAAATGCCTTGATGATTCGCATACCGCCCAGTGTTTCCTCAATCGTACTCAGAATCTGCCCTAACTTTTCCTGCACAGCCGTGCCCTGGCGCTTCAGCGTTCTTCCTATCCGCCCGATAACAAGTCCGCTGATGGGAAAGAACAGGATCAGGAATAGTGTGAGTTGCGGACTGAGAATAATCAAATAACTGAAAAATAATATGATGGTTACCGGTTCTCTAAATAAGGACTCGAGTAGGTTGATAATAGAGCTTTCCACATCGCTCAGGTCGTTGGTAAGGCGGCTCATGATATCCCCCTTCCGTTTTTCATTAAAATAACTGACCGGTAGCATCAGCAGGCGGGAATACATGTTATTCCGCATATCGTTCAGGATTCCGTTTCGGATAGGAGTCAATACATATATCGCTGCATAGAAAAAAAGATTTTTCAGTAAAATGAAAGAGATGATTAAAATACAAATGAGGCCCAACGCCTTGATATCCCCATCAGGCTGTGGCAAAATATCGGATATAATGGCCTTAAGATAATTAATCGGATTTATATTACTGAGAAAGCCTCCTCCGGTCACCTCAGCCAGTGTGTACTGATTTTTAAATATCAGAAGTAAAAAAGGGCTCAGCATTCCCAACGATACCAACGAAAAGAGATTGGAAAGGATATTGAAAATAAAGTAGGAAATTACCAGCTTGGGATACCGCGCTACATATCTGAAAATCGTCCTTAAACTCTTCATTGGCCAGTGGGATAATAATTTAGCGGCAAAGTAACTAATTTTACAAACAACTAATAAGGATTGATATGAATGAAAGTAAAAGACAAAAGCAGGTGGCAACAGAGGTTATAAAGGAATTGAATGATATATTTTTGAAGATGAATCTGAATATGCAGGGTGGGGGAATGGTATCCATTTCTTCTGTAAAAGTGACGCCCGACCTGTATGAGGCAAGGATTTACCTCAGTTTTTTTCAGATAAAAAATGAAGACGAAACGCTTGAAAAGTTTAAATCGCATGCCGGAGAAATCAGAGGTGAACTTGGTCGGCGGATGAGACATCAGCTAAGGATAATTCCGCAATTAACATTTTTTAAGGACGACACCCTCGACCATGTTTTCAAAATAGAGCAACTTTTGAGCGATTTAAAAAAGGATCAGGACCCCGGAAACCAATCTTAACTTTTTAATATTTTCCGATTTGTATTTCAAATTCGCCTGGCGCTACTTTAAAGCAAAAAAAAGCACCAATGCCATCAACATCATTGCATGGGTTACCACGGGTGTCATCGCCTTTTCTACCATGTGTCAGGTATTGGTTCTGAATGTGTTCAATGGTTTCGAGTCGCTCGTACAGTCGCTGTATGCGAACTTTTATTCCGAAATAAAGGTGACGCCCGCTACCGGAAAAACCCTGATCCTGACTCCGGAGCAGATTAATGAAATCAGGCAAATGCCCGGTGTGCAGGCCATCTCGATGAATGCAGAAGAGAAGGCACTGTTGCAAAGCGGCGATCAGCAAACGGTGGTTGTGCTCAAAGGGGTGGATAGTAATTACAGTAGTGTTTCAGGGCTTCCATATAATATGTATCATGGTAATTACGATGTAGGAACTGCTGATCATCCGCTACTGGTTTTGGGGGCGGGAATCGAATTTGCCATGGGCCTGCAATCTGACCGGAGTATTTATCCCATTACGGTTTTTCTGCCCAAACGGACCGATTTTACAGGGGGGAGCCCGCTGGCTTCGCTGAGCGAGGGGAATGCCCAGCCGTCCGGAAGCTTTGCTATTCAACAGGATTTTGATAATAAATATGTAATTACAAACCTGGGTTTTTTGCGGCAGCAAATGAATTATAAACCGGATGAATATAGTTCAGCCGAGCTACAATTAACCCCAGGTACGAGCAGCAAAAAATTTGCCCGCGTACTACAGGACAAGCTGGGTAGTGATTTTAAAGTGCTTACAAAGTATGAGCAAAATGTAAGTCTTTATCATTCCATGCGACTGGAGAAGTGGTTTATTTACGCCGTGCTTACGCTGATTTTAATTATTGCGGCTTTCAATATTATTGGTGCTCTTACCATGCTGGTGCTTGAAAAACGGAAGGATATAAGTGTGCTTTTGGCCATGGGCGCCGATAAAGGAGTGATTAAGAAAATATTTTTGAGTGAGGGCATGCTGTTGGAGGCCGGCGGTGCGGCTGTCGGTATTGTGCTGGCTCTGATTATTTCTTTTTTGCAGATGAAATATCATTTTATCAAGTTGCAGGGCGATTCTTTTCTTATTGATTATTTTCCGGTGAAGATGGTTGCTACTGATTTTGTGTGGGTGGTACTCACTTCCTTTATCATAGCGCTTTTTGCGTCCTGGTTTCCTGCGCAGAAAGCTGCTTCGCAGAGCTTTGATTTAAAAAGTTAGGAAGGGAGGGTTTCCCGCGGATTCTTTTTTTAGAGAATTTGTTCCCACAGAATTTTTTCTCTCGGATTTTACTCCTGCGGATAGTTTTCCCGCAGATTTCGGGGATTAGCGCAGAGGAACATCAAAAAATTAGGATGTTGCTTGTTCTCTGCTTACCGTATTTGATTAAGAAAAGAACAGGCCTGGCGGCCTGTGTGAGTGCATTGTGTTTCTCACGGATTCGTTTTTCATAGAATTTGTTCCCACAGATTTTTTTTATAAGATTTTTAATCCTGCGGATATTTTTCCCGCAGATTGCGCAGATTAGCGCAGAGGAAGTCAAAAGAAATCTTTTTTGTTTCGTTGTTTTTTTAGGACGCTGCATGCCCTTTTAGAATCTATAATGGAACACCCAAGTGCCAGCGGCACGACCCTTTGGTAGAAATAAATTTAAGAAGAGATATTTAGTCCTGTAGGGACGACCTTATTGTACCAATGTTAAGAGAA
>JBIQMB010000287.1:0-5310 GCA_044463745.1 Chitinophagaceae bacterium
TTGAATATTTTCACAATAAGAAAATGAATCCTATATTTAACTACCGCCAATTGGTAAAAAAATGAATGAAATCGTAAAGTGGCGATGCCCTTCGAATATAGCGCTGGTAAAGTATTGGGGTAAAAAAGGTAACCAATTGCCTTGCAATGCTTCAGTAAGCATGACGCTGCAAAATGCTTTTACTGAAATAACACTCCGGTTATTACCTAAAAAACAAGAGGAAATAGAACTGGAATATCTCTTTGAAGGACAAAAAAATGAAGCCTTTCAGAAACGGGTATTGCAATACCTGGATCAAAACAGGGATTCTTTTCCGGTTTTGAATGATCACGCTTTGGTAGTGGATTCCAGAAATTCATTCCCACATTCCACAGGTATTGCCTCATCGGCTTCCTCCTTCGGTGCTCTGGCACTTGCTTTATTAGCAGCTTCGGGATATGGTAAGGAAGATTTTTTGCAGAGGGCCAGTTACCTGGCAAGGCTGGGAAGCGGCAGTGCTTGTCGGTCACTGTATCCGGACTACGCCTTGTGGGGCAAATTGAATGGTCTTGATGAATCTTCAGACGAGTACGCCATTCCGGTTGACTTCGTACATGAAAATTTCAGGGATATGCGCGATGCCATTCTGATTGTGGATGATAGCCCCAAGAAAGTTTCAAGCAGTAAGGGGCATTCTCTGATGAAAGGTCATGTGTATGCTCAAAATCGTTTTGAGCAGGCAAACCGGCATTGTTCATCTCTATTAAATATTATAAAAAATGGAGATTTTGAACATTTCGTTCAAATAATTGAGCAAGAGGCCTTAGCTTTGCATGCAATGATGATGACTTCGGTTAATTACTACCTTTTAATGAAACCGGGCACCATCAGCGCTATAGAAAAGATTATGAATTTCAGGAAAGAAACAAGAATCCCTATCTGTTTTACGTTAGATGCGGGGCCAAATGTCCATATCCTATACCCGGGCAAAGATGAGCAAATGGTCGGTTCATTTCTGAAGTCAGAATTAGAATCCAACTCAAAGGGAATCATTTTCGATCGGATCGGAATGGGGCCTGAAAAACTAATTTAAAAACGGATGGAAAGTTTTAATTCAAAAATCCTTCTTTTTGGAGAATATACCGTACTACACAATAGTATGGCTTTGGTGGTTCCATGCGATTTATATTCCGGCCAGCTTAATTTTTACGATAGTGCACAGAATAAAAAGTTTGCTCTTCAGTCTAATGAGTATCTGAAAAAGTTTTCTGCTTTCGTAGCCAGCCAGATGGACGAGGATTTTGTACTTGAGGTTAAACGCTTTGAAATGGAGTTGAATAATGGATTGTTTTTTCAAAGCAACATTCCGCAGGGTTACGGATTAGGAAGTTCAGGTGCCCTGGTAGTGGCTATTTTTCTCCGCTATCTGAAAAGAGCCAAGAGCCTGAAAGATGAATTAAAAATTATGACGTTTCAAAAGATGGAACGTCTCAAGAACACCCTTGGCAAGTTGGAATCTTTTTTTCACGGAGTCAGTTCAGGGCTTGATCCACTTAGCATTATTCTTAACGAGCCGCTGCTGTACAAAAGCGCTAATGATATCGTTACCACCACGCTTCCGGCAAAGGGCGAAAAAGAGGAGAATGTTATTTTTCTCCTGAATACACATATTTCAAGAAGCACATCGGGGTTGATGAAGAAGTTTAATCACCTGCGTGAGAATGCGCCTTTCCGTACCAAACTGAAGGATGAACTGGTTCATTTTAATGATGAAGCCATCCATAATTTTTTGAACAACAATCACGATGCGTTTCGTGACAACCTGCATAATATCAGCACTTTCCAACTACGTGAAATGGGCGAATTTATTCCTGAATCGCTACATGAGGTAAGCAAGAAAGGCCTTGAACATGGCGATTACTTTCTGAAGCTCTGCGGAGCCGGTGGCGGCGGATTTATGCTTGGCTTCACCCGCGACTGGGCTACAACCTCAGAAGCGCTGAAAGACTTCGATATCCAAAAAATTTACAGTTATTAGTTAGGGAGAGGCTTGCTGAGGTGGGTGGCAATTTCGTTTTGGGCAGGCAAAAAGTTTTTCTTGCGGCAAACATCTGCGACAATCTACCTTATATGGTGAAGCTCATGGGGACTTTGAGCTCCAGCTCAGAGTTTTATTACTTCGAAAGACAGAGCAGGAACTATGTTCTCCACGGGACTGATATGGCTCGAATTTCTAATTCCATACTGTAAAATACTCCATCCATGTTTCCTACTAATTCGGCATGGCCAGCGTTCAGTTCGGTTCATTCTGTTTAACGCGCTGTCAAGCGCAGTTAATCATCAGCGAGAATCCGCATTATCTGCGGGAGACCGGGAGCGCTGAGCTCCAGCTCAGAGATCAATTTATTTAGAAAGACAGAGCAGGAGCTCTGTTCTCCCCAGAGTTGACATGGCTCGAATTTATAATGCCAGACTGTAAAATACTCCACCCATGTTTCCTCACTGATTCGGGATGGCCGCAGCTCCGATCGGCTCTTCCTGTTTAACGCGCTGTCAAGCGCGGGAAACATCTGCGAAAATCTGCGTCATCTGCGGGAGGCCTGATATCTCTGAGCTCCAGCTCAGAGATCAAATTATTTAGGAAGACAGAGCAGGAGCTCTGTTCTCCCCAGAGTTGACATGGCTCGAATTTATAATGCCAGACTGTAAATACTCAATCCATGTTTCCTCACTGATTCGGGATGACCGCTGTTGCGATCGGTTCTTCCAGTTTAACGCGCTGTCAAGCGCAGTTAAACATCAGCGAAAATCAGCGCCATCTGCGGGAGACCCGGAATCTCTGAGCACCAGCTCAGAGATTTATTACTTAGAAAGACAGAGCGGGAGCTCTGTTCTCCCCGGGGCACTATGAAGGATTTATCATATTTGCCGGCGACAATATTTCGTCGAGCTTTTCTTTCGACAAAGTCCCCATTTCCAATACCAGGCTATAAACGCTTTTGCCGGTGGCCAGTGCCTCTTTGGCAATCTTTGTTGATGCTTTGTAGCCGATGTAGGGATTTAGTGCCGTAACAATACCCACACTGTTTTTAACCATATTCAGGCAGGCATCCCGATTGGCCTTTATTCCCGTTATACAATTATGAACAAGGGTATCAATGGCATTGCCAAGGAAGAGAATACTTTCCATGAGCGTATGGCATAAGACTGGTTCCATCACATTCAATTGTAACTGACCGGCCTCGGACGCCAAGCAAACAGTGAGATCGTTGCCGATCACTTTATAGCAAACCTGATTGACCACTTCCGGAATAACCGGATTCACTTTTCCGGGCATGATAGACGACCCCGGTTGCATGGGTGGTAATTTTATCTCGGCCAATCCGGCACGCGGCCCGGATGAAAGCAATCTCAGATCATTACAGATCTTGGTGAGTTTAAGTGCCAATCCTTTTAAAGCAGATGAGTAAGATACAAATGAACCCGTATCAGATGTGGCTTCTATCAAGTTTTCAGCCGGTGTAATAGGCATGCCCGTAATATTAGCCAGTTCCTTTGCACATTGCGCAGCAAAACCTGCAGGCGCATTCAGTCCCGTACCAATGGCCGTACCGCCCATATTGATTTCGAGCAAGGACTTGGCAACAATATTCAGATGCACTGCTTCTTTTGAAACAGAAACGGCGAAGGCTTCAAATTCTTGTCCAAGGGTCATGGGCACCGCATCCTGCAACTGCGTCCGGCCCATTTTTATTACTCCCGAAAACTCCTTGCTCTTCGCTCTGAGTGCCTCAATCAGCATAGCCAGTTTTTTTTCAAAGGAATCATTCATGAGGCTGAGCGCAACTTTAATGGCGGTAGGATAAGCATCATTGGTTGACTGCGACAGGTTTACATGGTCATTGGGCGAACAGAAAATGTATTCGCCTCTTTTATGGCCCAAAATTTCAAGCGCCCTGTTTGCAATTACTTCATTTGCATTCATATTCACCGATGTGCCGGCACCGCCCTGTATCATATCTACCGGAAACTCTGCATCTAATCTGCCATCAATCACTTCATCACATGCCTGGTCAATGGCTTTAAATATGTTTTCATCCAATCTTTTAAGATCATAATTTGTTTTGGCTGCTGCTTTTTTTACCAGTCCGAGCGCTTTAATAAAGTCCGGGTAAGATGATAATCGTTGGCCTGAAATATTAAAGTTATTGATGGCTCTCTGGGTTTGCACGCCATAATATGCCTGCGCAGGAACCTGCAGCTCGCCCAGCAGGTCGCTTTCTGTTCTACATTCCATTACTGATTGTGGTATAGTTTTCTAACTGAAATAAAATCACCTTCGTGTGAAGGATTCCGGCAAAGGTAACATACTTTACAGATAAATTTTTTTGCATATCCGAGAAAGGGTGTTTTATATTCTTCAATTAAATTTTTGTGGATGGAGTAAAAAATCTCAAAATTCTCTTGGCCAGTTTTTAGAAAAGATAGAAATGTTTTGATTAAAGGAGAAAGTAGAAGCATGCAGTTTTTCTAAGATCAGGCTGTCTCCTATTCTTACACCATGGAGTAAGCAGGCTTGTTTCGATTTTGACAGTGTAAAAACGGTTGAATACAAAAGGGTAATTTTGCTAAATGAAAATCGACATTCTCTCCGCTGTTCCGGCATTGATGGAAAGTTTTTTCCAACATTCCATTTTGAAGCGGGCGCAGGAAAACCGGATAATTGACATCAATGTTCACAATATCCGCGATTACACTAATTATAAGCACGGTCAGATAGATGATTATCAATTTGGCGGCGGCGCAGGACTGGTTCTGATGATAGAACCATTGGTGAATGCCATCGAGAAATTGCAAGAAACCACGACTTATGATGAAATCATTTTTCTGACTCCTGATGGCGAAATGTTTGATCAGAAAATGGCTAATCAGTTATCCCTTAAAAACAATCTGCTGATGATCTGTGGCCATTATAAAGGCATTGATCAGCGTGTGCGGGATCATTTCATTACCAAAGAAATTTCCATTGGCGAATATGTACTCAGTGGCGGAGAGTTGGGCGCGGCTGTAATCGCGGATGCTGTATGCAGATTGATTCCCGGCGTATTGAACGACGAGACCTCAGCTTTGTTTGATTCTTTTCAGGATGGCTTATTGGCTCCTCCTGTCTATACCCGCCCGGAAGAGTTTAGAGGCTGGAAGGTTCCGGATGTTCTCATGAGCGGCAACCATGCCCGAATAGATGAATGGAGGCACCAACAATCGGTAGAGAGAACAGAGGCAAGAAATAGGAGCGAGAGATAATTTTTTTCAGCATGGACCAAAGGAGAG
>JBIQMB010000288.1:0-5307 GCA_044463745.1 Chitinophagaceae bacterium
TGCAGGCAGTTGATCTAAAATTTGTTCCAGTTCTTTTTCCGTTACAGTATCAATATTGGCCGTAGCTTCATCCATGATGAGCAGTTCGGGCTTACGCAGCACTGCTCTTATGAAAGCAATGATTTGTTTTTCGCCAAGGCTCATTCCTTCTCCTTCTACGGAAATTTTCGTATGTAAACCATTTTCGAAACGGTGGATCAGATTTTCCAGATTGTTTTCTTCCAATAATTGCATGAGCTCATCTTCCGAAAGACTTTTCAATTGCTCATTGCCATAAAGAATGTTGTCTTTTAAATCACCGTAAAAAAGAAATGGTTCCTGCAAAATAAAACCAATTTTATCGCTAAGCGCCTGAGCTGAATATTCTTTGATTGGTATTCCATCAAGTTTTATTTCTCCTTCGTTGGGATCATACAGTCTGGCTATTAAGGAAGCCGTGGTGGTTTTGCCACCCCCTGTTGGTCCCACAAATGCATAGGTTTTCCCTTTATGCAAATCTATATTGATATTTTCTAAAATTCTCTTACCGCTTTGGTATTGGAAGGAGACATTTTCAAAAGAAATAACAGGCTTGCCCGTTTCACCATTCGATGTCTCTACTATATGACCGTATTCAATATCGGATTTTAATTCAAGTATGGCAGCAATCCTGTCCCATGATGCCATGGCTGATTGAAAACTTGCCCAGAGTGTAGCCATCTGTCGGAGCGGTTGATAAAAATACTGAACATAGGCGATATAACTGATCAATAAACCAATGGTGAAATGACCGCCCGCGATCAGGTAAATACCGTATGTGAGTACAATCAACTGAGCGATATTGCTGAGCAAGGTGAAAACCGGGGAGTAAATGCCGTTGGCCAGTCCGCTTATAACCGCTGCCCGATAATTCTTTTTATTGGCTTTATTAAATTTATCGCGGAAAAAGTCTCTTCGGTTAAAGGCAACTATTGTTTTAAAGTTGGATAAACTTTCCTGTACCTCACCGCTAAGCAGACCTGCCATTTTCATGCTTTTGGCATTTTTCTTTTTTACCCAGGGGTTAACCAGTTTTACAAATATGAGAATGAAGACAGCGGGTATTAAGGAAGCTCCTCCCAAGGATGCATGTAAGGAAAGTAAAAATATTCCTGAAACCAACATCATGAAAATACTGTCCACAAAACGCATCAGATGTTGCGAAAAAAACTGATTAACGGTTTGGGTGTCATTATTTATTCGCGCAATTAGATCCCCTGATTTATTTTGATTAAAGAATGCAACAGGCAGGCTCTGAATTTTTTTGAATACTTCGTCACGGAGGCGGTAAAGCATTCGCTGACCGATGTTACCCATTAGTCGTGTTTGAAGGTATTCCGTAACTGCTGAAATTAAATAAAGACCCAACAGTACGCCACAGAACATTAACAGACCGCGGTACATTTTTGTAATCACATAATGATCGATAGTGTAGCCAATCAGGAAAGGAGTAAGAAGCGAAACACCGCTATTAACAAGCATAACAGCAAATGCGAAATAAAGATTTCGTTTTTCATTTTTCATAAAAACGAACATTTTCGTAAATGCGGCTTTGGTAGTGCTTGTATGTTCCTTAATCAGGTTGTAATCCATAATGGTCAGTTTATGACTTCTATATCGGTTGTGCTTTTTTGTGAATGGTAAATTTGGGCGTATTCTGGGCAGGTTGATAAAAGTTGCTCATGCGTACCCGAACTGACAATCTCGCCTTCCATTAATAAAATGATCCGGTCAAAATCCTTAATGGGATCAATCTTCTGCGTTACCGAAATGAGCGTTGTGCCCTGGAAGTTCTGTTTCAGATTTTCACTGATTCTATGTTCAGTGATTGCATCCACCCGTGCCGTAAAGTCATCAAGAAGCAGTAAAGAAGGATTTACAGCCAATGCGCGAGCCAGCATTATTCGTTGTTTCTGTCCACCTGACAAACTTGAACCTCTTTCACTTACAGTAGTTTCCAGTTTATCTGGTAGATGGTCAATAAAATCCTTTAACTCCGCTGTTTCAATAGCCAGAGCTACCTCATCATCCGTCGCATCTTTGTTGAAGGCAATATTTTCGCGTAGGCTAAGGTTGAAAATGATGCTGTCCTGAAAAACAATACCAATCTGTTTCAGGAGATCATCCTGCCGGTATGTTGTATTGGGAATATCATCAAATAGAACTTCTCCTGAAGTTGGTTTGAGCAAACCCATAATTACATTTAGCAATTGCGTTTTTCCGGCTGCTGTAGGTCCGATGATGGCCGTGCGGTTACCTGCTTCTACACTAAAAGATATATTCTTCAATATGCGCTGGTCTCCGTAACTTAAGTTTACGTTTCTTACTTCCAATTTGCCGGAAATGCGATTAGTCAGCGTACCTTCATCAGTCAGATCCTTCTCGTCTAAAATGTGCTGTATGCGTTGATGCGAAGCCGAAGCCCGTGCGATTATCGTACTCGTAAACCCAATAATGAGTATAGGAAAAATAAGAATGGCAATATAACTGTTAAAGGCAGCAAACTCTCCGATTGTCATGGTTTCGTTTATGATAAATCGACCACCTATACCTAACACTGCCAACTGTGCCAGGCTCGCTGTAAGTGTAATAACAGGAACGAGCATGCTGAACAGTCTTACAATGCTCAGTCCCAGATCGCGAGCCTCTGCATTGGGGTTATGAAATTTATCCGCCTCCACAAAACCGGCATTCAAAACCCGGATCAGGCCTGCACCAAGAATATTTTCATTAATTACTTTGTTAAGCCAATCGATTACTTCTTGCGATTTCCTGAAGAGGCTTCGCACTCTCTTAAATACAAAAAAGAAAGCGATGATGATAATCGGCACCATGAGTAACACAATCAATCCCAAACGAAGGTTAATATTAAGCAGCAGGATAGCAGCGCCGATAATAAGTACGCCTGACGAAATAAATGAAACAATGGCCTGCGACACAAAGGTTTTAACAGCATCGGCATCCGAAGTGATATTGGTCAATAACCTGGAGGAAGTGTGCTCCCGAATGTAGGTATAGTTTTGTTGCGAAATTTTATAGGATAATTTATAACGCAGATCGCGGGCTACTTTCTCAGAAATGAAAGCCTGAAAAATGGTTTGCAGATAGGAGAAAATGAAAATAAAAATAGCTGCCAGTGCAAACCAGATGAGGATTTGCCCAAGATTAAATGCGTTGGCTGTGTAATCGTCTATGCCTTTCTGAATGATTTTTGGGATGACCAGATTGAGACCATTACTCAATAAAGCCAAAACCAAAAGACCGCCAACCAAT
This sequence comes from Chitinophagaceae bacterium, assembly GCA_044463745.1. GTDB lineage: Bacteria > Bacteroidota > Bacteroidia > Chitinophagales > Chitinophagaceae > Ginsengibacter. The sequence continues at coordinate 3,292 of JBIQMB010000288.1, forward strand.
CCAGAATAAGGTTTTAACAAACCGAACAGGGTACTCTTTTTTTGTGAAGATTTAGGCAATGTTTTTAAATTGATTCTTTGTTGTTAATCCATTCTTCATTGAGTTCTTTTACAAGATCCAGAACTTTATTTCTGCCGCTTTTTTTCACTGAACTGGTGACAATCATGCGCGGAAGAAACTGTTGAAATGCCGAGAGTTCTTCTTTAAAAAGCGAAATATTTTTATTAATCACGCTTTGTTTTTCTTTGTCGGCTTTAGTAAACAGGATGGTATAAGGTACCTCCCATTGATAAAGTTTTAGGGCAAAGTCCAGATCTATTTTCTGTGGCGGATGCCTGCAATCGATCAATAAAAAAAGTTGTAATAAGTTTTGTCGTTCCCTGATATATCGTTCTGTCATCTTTTCCCATTGATTTCTGGTCGATATACTTCTTTTGGCATAACCAAATCCCGGCAGGTCAACCAGATACCATTCCTCTTTTTCAGCCCCCACAGTATTTTTGGCAGTTATTTTAAAATGATTGATCATCTGGGTTTTGCCGGGTGTATTTGAGGTTTTTGCCAACTTTTCCCTTCCCGTTAGCATATTTATCAAAGATGATTTACCCACATTGCTCCGTCCTATTAGCGCATATTCTGGCTTGTCAGGCGCGGGGCATAGCTCGGGCGAAGGGCTGCTGATGAGATATTGTGCGTTGAGAATTTCCACAGATGCAAAATAATGAAAAAAGGGCGGGACTGATTTATCCAATCGCCTCTATACATGAAATTTCTCTATATGCTAACTTTTTATCTCTCGCTGTAGGCTAAAGTTTAAAAACTTTGGAAAAGTTTTAGAATTTATAAAAATCATATCTCTCTATCTTTGAGGCGTGAATCATTATCCCCACGATAGCATTGTTCCCTTCAAAACATCAGATGGAAGTAAGAAGGACCAGGTGCGCAACATGTTTGATAAGATAGCCTTCCGTTATGATTTTTTAAACAGGTTTCTGAGTTTTGGAATTGATAAAAGTTGGCGGCGTAAGGCACTGAGTATGCTGAAAGCGGATGCCCCGGAATATATTTTAGATGTGGCAACCGGCACGGGCGATTTCGCGGTAATGGCCCGGGAAATTCTGAAACCAAAAAAAATTGTTGGAATCGATATCAGTGAAGGCATGTTGCGGATAGGAAGAGAAAAGGTAAAGAAGGCCGGGCTGGAATCGGAAATTGAGTTACTGGAGGGAGACAGCGAGGCAATTTCTTTTGATGAAAATTCGTTTGATGCAGTGACAGTGTCCTTTGGAGTACGCAATTTTGAGAACCTGGAGACGGGCCTTATTGAAATAAAAAGGGTAATGAAAACAGGAGCTAAACTGATCATTGTGGAAGCGACTTATCCTTCCACACCGGTTATCAGGCAGCTTTTCCATTTTTATATGAACTATGTGACCCCGGTTATTGGAAAAATATTTTCTAAAAACAGACAGGCGTATCAGTATCTGAATGATTCGGTAAAACATTTTCCGGAAAAACAAAATTTTGTTAACATCTTAAATAAACTCGGTTATAGAAACGCATTCTACAAAACATTGACATTAGGAACATGTACCATTTATTGCGCAGAAAAATAACCCTGTTATTCGTCTTTCTGATCCCTGTTTCTCTTTCCTTTGCCCAAACGCAATTGAACAAGGAGGATCATGACACCAAACCATATCATTTTGGGATAAACCTTGGGTATAATCAATCCCACTTTTCTTTTAAGCATGCTGATCGCTTTGTGCAGTATGACTCCATCATGGTGGTAGAGAGTATCAACAACCCCGGTATAAATTTGGCTTTTCTTGTTAATCTCCGGTTGAATGATCATTTCAATCTTCGGCTTCATCCACTTGACCTTACTTTTTCGGAAAAAGCTTTTCTGTATAAGCAGAAGTACGAATTTGATACCAGTGTTACCAAAAAAGTTCAGTCGATAACACTCAGTTTTCCTGTCAATCTGGCCTTTAGTAGCGACAGGATAGGAAACAT
>JBIQMB010000289.1:0-5292 GCA_044463745.1 Chitinophagaceae bacterium
ATTAATGATATCACCAATGCGGTCTTCGTACTTTTTAATAAGAATATTTTTCTTCAGATCATTGATGCGGCTGGCCAAGGTCTGTCTGCCCGCAAGAATAGCCCGGCGGCCAAATTCCTTTTGGATATCTACTTCCTCGTACAACTCTTCGCCTACCTGATAGTCAGGTTCAATCTTAATGGCATCTTTATATTCTATTTCTGTGAGCGTGTTGTAAAGATCGTCATCATCCACAATTGTGCGCCTTCTGAAAATTGCAAGGTCACCTTTTTGGTCATTCACGATGACGTCAAAGCTTTCATCTGAGCCATATTTTTTCCTGATCAGCGTTTTAAATACGTCTTCCATCACCTTCATCAGTGTTGGCCTGTCAATATTTTCTGCGTCTTTAAATTCCTGAAAGGATTCAATCAAATTTATACTTGCCATAGTATTCTTTTAAAAAATTTAAAAGCGTTTTTTTAAAATACAACCAGCACTTTTACCTGCCGGATTTCATTAAAAGGAATATTTATAATTGTTTTTTCTTCCTGTTTTTTCTTTTGTTTTTCCGTTTTCTCGATGGTAATGTTTTCATCATCCACTCCGGTCAGTTTTCCGCTCAGGCTTGTAGAATCAAGCTTGGTGACCTCTACATTTCTGCCAATATTTTTCAGAAATTGGCGGTGCAACTTGAGCGGCCGGTCAATGCCCGGAGACGAAACCTCTAAAGAGAAATTATTATCCTGAAAAAGCTTTTCGCTTTCCACCATTTTATACAATGCCCTGTTCACATCGGCACACCTTCCTACGTCCATGCCAGGGTCGGCATCCAACAGAACAGTTACCTTATTTGAAGAGCTGATTGTTATATCAACCAGGAAAACTTCCGGCCATTGTTTGATGAATTGTTCTACAAAAGTTGTGATCCTATTCAGGGAAATTTCCTGGTCCATTTTTTAACATCGTCTTTTAGAATAGAAGAAGGGAACGCTTCCGTTCCCTTTCACTATCACATTTTCGACTGCAAATATACTACAGGAAAGGGTTACAAACCAAAAAATAATTCTTCTGCCGTAATATGATTAACAAATCATTCATCCCCTTTGTCTGTTTTTTTATGTTTCAAATCCGACGTTTTAATTAAATTTGTTGTTATGAATCTTTTCAAATTAGCAGCTCAAATCATTTTGATTTACATCCTGTACAGGTTGGTGGTGAATTTTGTAATACCAACCTACCGGAATGTCAAGAGGTTCAGGAAGCAATTTAAGCAGATGCAGCAACAATTTGAGCAACAGCAAAGACAGGCTCAAATGCAGCAGACACAACAGCCAAAAGCTCCGGATAAAACAGCGCAGCCTAAAGAAGGCGAGTACATCGAATTTGAGGAGATCAAATCATAATCCTGTTTCCAGTATCTTTTCCAGACCCAGATTTTCTATCAATGAATTTTTTTCCAGTAGGAGTGAGCGGATTCCTGCTTTTTCAGCACCTACAACATTTTGCGAAGAGTCATCTATAAATAGTGACTCGCTTGCCCTGATCCCTGTATTGCGCATAACCCACTGGTAGCACTCAACATCGGGTTTTCGGGTACCGGTTTCGAAGCTATAGATACAATGATGAAAGTAATCTTCGAAAGGATGTTTTCTTTCCTTTTGATAGTATATTTCGTGAAATGCTTTCAGATGAATAGCGTTGGTATTGCTAAGCAAGAGGAGATTGGCCTTGGGTTTTAATGTACGCAGGTATTTCAGACTGCTTTCTCTAAAATCCAGCAGCATGGCATTCCAAGCAGTACTGATTTGTTTGGCCGTAAAATCGTGTCCTGTAAAATCGTTGAATTGTCTATAAAATTCATTGGGAGTGAGATCGCCTTTCTCCAATTGGCTGAAAAGTTCATTGGCTGCAGCCTGGCTATAAAGCTCATCAAAATTAGCAACCCCAAGATTCTGGAAAGCCTTTTTGGTTAAATGATAGTCGATGTTTAACAAAACCCCGCCCAGGTCGAAAATAATATTTTTAATTTTTGACATGGTGCAAAGAAAGGGAAAAGGGATGAATGAGGGAGGAGGGTTTGTGTTTGTGAGTAGATTGCAAGATCCGTGACTGGGGAGGTATTTGAGTTTCATTATAATATAATCCACAGATTCTTTGCAATGAAGTACAAGCAATTAATCAATCTGAAAGAGTCTATAAAAAATAATTTTTCGTTTTATGAATAATATTTCTATGTTTGCAAAACGGAAACGTTCTACAATGAAAAAAACATTAAGCAGTTTGTGTGACATCGGCTTCGGTTTTTACAGCCAACCTATTGATGGGGGTAATGTACCCTATGTGCAGGTGAGGCAGTTTGATGATCGGGGTATGTTAATGGCTGAAGCGAATGATTTTGTTCATCTGGATGAGAAGTCTGAACCACATCTTTTGAAAGACGGTGATGTTCTTTTTGTCGGAAAAGGTAGTCGGCTTTTTGCATGGTGTTACAGAGATTCTTTCGGACCCTACATCGCTTCTTCCATTTTTTTCGTTTTAAGGCCAAACAAAAAAAAAGTTTATCCGGAATATCTGGCTACCATTTTAAATGCCCCACAAACAAAAGCTGCTCTTTTACAAATAGGGAGCGGCACCAATATCTTTTCGCTCAGAAAATCAGAATTGGGAGCGTTTCAAATTCCTCTTGTACCGATGGACGAACAAAAAAAAGTAGCTTTACTCGCAGAGCTGTATCAAAAGCAAATTGTTTTATCCCAGGAACTAATTATACGAAACCAAAACTTATATTCAGCCATTATATCAAAATTGATTAAATAATAAACTATGGAAAAAAAGCTGACACAATCAGATATTAATCGAATCGTTTGGAAAGCTTGCGACACGTTTCGCGGTACGATTGATGCTACACAATACAAGGATTATATACTTACCATGCTTTTTTTGAAATACGTTACGGATGTATGGAAAGATAAGAAAGCCGTTTATGCTGAAAAGTACAACAATGATGAAGTACGCATTGAGAGAGCATTAAGAAATGAACGTTTTCAATTACCTGCCGAAAGCTCATTTGACAATTTGTTTGAACAGCGCAATGAAAGTAACCTCGGTGAATTGATCAATATCGCATTGGAGAAATTGGAAGACGCCAACCGTTCCAAGCTGGAGCGAGTTTTTCGCAATATTGATTTCAACAGCGAAGCAAACTTGGGACAAACCAAAGACCGCAACCGACGGCTAAAAAACTTATTAGTTGACTTTTCGGAATTAGATCTTCAGCCTTCGCACCTGGAAGGCAATGATATTATTGGGGATGCTTATGAATTCCTCATTGCAAAATTTGCAAGTGATGCCGGTAAAAAAGCCGGTGAATTCTATACGCCTGCCGAAGTATCTTCTTTATTGGCAAAACTCTTAGCACCTGAACCAGGAAACCGCATCTGCGATCCTACTTGCGGATCGGGATCGTTGTTGATCAAATTAGGTCGGGAAGTCGGCAGTAATAATTTTTCATTATACGGCCAGGAAAACAATGGCAGCACCTGGGCCTTAGCCCGTATGAACATGTTTCTTCATGAAATGGATCATGCAGATATTGAATGGGGCGATACAATTAATAACCCCAAATTATTAGAGGGTGATCAGTTAATGAGGTTCCATATAGTGGGAGCAAACCCGCCATTTTCACTCGACAAGTGGGGAGCAGAAAATGCCATGACAGACCAGTATAACCGGTTTCATCGGGGCATACCGCCAAAGAGCAAAGGCGACTTTGCATTTGTTACGCACATGATCGAAACGGCCTATGAAGATATTGGTCGCGTGGGTGTAATCGTTCCACATGGTGTGCTGTTTAGGGGCAGTTCCGAAGGGAAAATCAGGCAGCAGCTTATTAAAGAAAATCTTTTGGAAGCAGTAATAGGATTGCCCGCTAACTTATTTTATGGTACCGGTATTCCGGCAGCCATCCTCATTTTTAACAAAGGCAAAGGCGATAATAAAGATGTGTTGTTTGTAGATGCCAGCCGCGAATATGAATCCGGTAAAAATCAAAACAGTCTTACAGATTCGAACATTCATCACATTGTGGAAACGTACAAAACTTTTAAAGCAGGTAAAAGCCTTAAAGCTGACGAAGGATCCGTGATAGAAGATAAATATGCTTATCGCGCAAGTATTAAAGAAATTGAGGAGAATGATTACAATCTGAATATTCCCCGTTATGTAGATACGTTTGAAGAAGAGGAACCGGTGGATATTGCAGAAACACAAAAGGAAATCAGCCGCTTAAAAACGGAACTCGTGGAAGTAGAGAATAAAATGGAAGAGTATTTAAAAGAATTGGGATTTGCACAATGAGAAATGAAGAAAGAGATTGTTATCCAAAGTAATTTTTGATGGAAAAATTAACGCGACATAGTATTCAATGGTTTTATGAATTACTCGAAAAAGGTGAATGTGAAACGGTTGATTTTAAAGAGCAACTGGAGGACAAGCTTGTGTTTGGTAAATCATACAAAAACTTTGCTGCCAATTACAAAGAATTGGCAAAGGATGTGGTTGCCTTTTCAAATAAAAGAGGAGGTTTTATCCTCATCGGTATTATTGATGACTCAAAAGATTTTAATCCTGAGTTTCATTGTGAGAAAGAAAAAATTTTCGAATTGGTGATTGCAAGCGAGGTAAAGCATAATAGGAGAACCTATAAGTTGAAATGATATAGTTTGCAAAGAGAAATGCATTGATTATTAATGGTTTACTGATTTTCTCTTTGCAGTCTTCTTTTCAGACTAATCAACTTTAAAAAGTGTTTGCAAAGAAGATTTTTACAGATTTGCGAGTTTCCTCAAGCGGCTGTAAGTATGGATTTCAAATAATTATTTATAACCAGGAAAGATGATAAAATTCTCTTTGCAATCCGCTTGCAAAAAAATAGAATTAAAATTAATGGCCACGAAACTTGATTTTGCGGACATTGAATGGCGCTCATGTACAAGGGAACATCCTTTTAGGCACATGGAAGCATTTTAGTATGCGGATAAAAAGAGAAGATAAATAGCTTGCCGGGCAAGCCTTAAAGAAATTGAAGAAAGTGGATTGCAACCTAAATATTCGCCGTTAGGTAGACGTTTGAAGAAGAAGAGCTGGTGGATATTGTGGCTACACAAAAAGAAATCAACAGATTGAAAGCAGAGTTAGTGGAAGTAGAACATAAAATGGAGGAGTATTTAAAGGAGTTGGGATTTTGAATAATTACTTAAAATATGGTTATGAAGTTCACAGAAACACTCAAAGAGATTGATCGATTGCACG
>JBIQMB010000290.1:0-5289 GCA_044463745.1 Chitinophagaceae bacterium
AGCACTTTCTCTGCGATAGTATTTAATACTGATTTATCACCGGTAAAATGAAAGACGCTGTGTGTGTGAACGATCTCACCTCCGGGCTTAAGGAAGGCTGCAGGAGATACACTTTCTATTTCGTAAAAGGGTCCCATCTGACTGCCGTCAGCAAGCGGCCCATCATTATATGCATTCACTGCATCACCGGTAAACGGATCTTTAGTAGTTGTCCATTCCTGATTAAGATAGACAGCATTTTTATCCACATCATACATCGTGATTGTCAAAACGCCTTCGTCTGCTGCATAGCTTCCTGCTACGTTTTTTGCTCTTTGCGGAGGGATGCCCAGTTTTCCTCTTGAGTGACCATCCGCCTTAAAGTAAAGCATGCCATCCTCCATCTTAATCCGGTCGGCCGGTATTTCGCCAAAATAATCGGTAGTAGCTATCTTACCCTGCACTGAGGTTTCATAAGGAACCAGAATCACCGTTTCAGGACTGGGTGTAAACATATCGAGGTTCCACATACAGGGGGCACCTGTTTTCTGATCCCATGCAAAGTTTCCTGTGTTCTGGAGTTTATTGATGGTTTTAAACCCAACCGATTTTACTTTATCGCCAAGCGAAACTGCCAGCATGTTTTCTATTGCCGGTACATCTAACATTTGAACCGAACGATTGAGATTTATTTTCAAGAGCGTTCCTGCGTAATTCTTTAACTCCATCGACTTTGACATCGCCGCTTCTTTTTCTGAGGATGAAACCAATTGCCAGTCTTCTGTATCAATGGGAGGAGGCGTATGCCAGTTATCAAAGATCATCTCCGTACCCGGAGCAAAGTACAGCGAAAAAGGTCCTCCTTCCGGCCCCAACCACAACCTGTCTTCTCCGCCATAGGCATTCATATGTGGATCCTTCTCTTTTTCGAATGCGCTGTAATTGATCCATCCAAAACTTTTTCCGGCATCACCATCAGCAGTAGATGTGAATACCTTACCCTGATACTTCGGGGAGACGATGATACGCGCATTTCCGTTTTCTAAAACTACCAGGTTCTGATCCCACTTTTTCAGAAAACTTACGTCATCTCCAAATGTGTTAGCTGATTTGGTCGTTGGGTTACTTTCACTGTCGGAGTGGTCACCATCGTCACTCCGGCATCCCGTGATCAGGATAGAAAACAGTATCATTCCTTTCAAAATTTTAGACAGCATATATTATTGTTTACGATTAGGTTAATTGGTTTAATTAAAAATCAATTGACTTCCAGATCATTCTTTGATGGTAGTTTTGAAAAAGTCTTATGTGGTTCGGTTTGATACCAGTAAGCCACAGAAATCATATCTGATTGTTGGGGTAAATACCGGCCTTCTGACCGCCACCCTAAATCCTGAATGGTAACTTTCAAGTCACCATCGAAACGGATGGGATCCATGATGTGCCAGCGGTACATGCCAAAGCGCTGTTGTGAATTATACAATCCGTCGGGTCTGATGACCTGATGCAGTCCGGCATAAGGAGTAGAAAACTCCTGATATCTTCTGGTTTCTTTATTCTCAAAATTGTATGATCCGCAAAAATAATCTTCGAGCCCCGTGCCCACGATGGTGGCAAAATCCTTATCTCCGTCCATGAAGAATTTGATTTCACCTTCCCCCCACCATCCGGTATTATTCACACCAACTGCCAGATAGGTTCCTACGTATTGTCCCTTTCCTTTGATACCGTCTACAATGGTATGAAGCGCACCCTTCGTAGGATTTGACCTTCTGTATTGGGCATGAAAATAGGCTTCATCCTCATCCACCTTGGTTACCGCATAATCTATCTGATAATACAAAACCATAGGGTCTGCACTGATATTCTCCATTGTTATTTTACAACTTTTTCTGAAAGGCATTTTCCAATAAGAATTAAATGCGCTTCCCGGATTAACTGTCATGGCCAAGGAATTCAACGGAGCGAACCTGTTCCATGCCATACCAAAAAACGCACCGACAGGAGCTTCTACGGAAGGTTCCTTTTCTCCATCCCAGTAAAACCTGATTATGGTATGACTCCAGTTGCCGGTTGGCGTCATCCAGATATGCTGAATTACCCCGGATTCCTGAATATCAGCAATAACAAGGGTTTCACCGGCTCCAATATGTACAAAGGGATTCACTTTCCATCCTACGCCCAGTTCTCTTGCAGGTCCGGATGCGTTGGCCACATTTCGTTGGCCTGCCTGCGTCTTAGGATCAGCCATGCCTCCCTTTCCTTTGGCACCAGTAAAGTTTTCGGGGCTGATAGATCTGGTCTTTGCATCTGAAAGTTTGGATAGTGTGCCCAAACTCATATCCACGCCGTTAAATTTTTGAGCAAATAAAAAACTACCCGCCAGGAGAAAAAACGTTAAAAAGGACAATTTCTTCATAACAGATTTTTAGATTGATAAGATGAATGATTTATGAAATGAAAAACATTTTTTTATTTAATGAATTAGTTAGGTTGGTGTAGTGCAATCGAAAAGCAACTTATTGTTTGGAGACACTCCGCTTCTGCCGAAGCAAATGCAATGTTAAGCTTAATCGTTTAAATTATCAAAAATTTTTTTTACAGTTTAAAAATTGATAACCGGTTGATCCCTAATATATTTTATTGAAAACTAATTACCCTCCATTCAGCCATCTGAAACAACCCGTTACCTGCACCAAACCGTTCGAATACATTGACACGATAGTAGGTGAAAGCTTTGTTATTCTCAAACTCAAACCGCCGCGTCATTTTCCTTCCCGGAAACACTACATTGTTTTGGGTTTCCAGCGTTTCCCAATTCGTTGCATCATTCGATCCCATGACCTTCCACGATTTTGGATCTCTGTCCTGCGCATCATTTGCTGAAGTGAATGTATAAGCACCGATAATAACCGGTTCAGCAAACTTTAACTGCATCCATAAGTTAGGAGTATAATCGAAGGTGAGATACTTGGTGTCAATATTTCCATCTACAAGTTTAGCAGAGTTCTCATTGGCATTACTGGTGTTTTCGTTTGACACCGTCAATGCTCCCTTTCCCGTTATATCCGTTTCTTTCCGAATGATATCTTCTATCCTGAACCAGGTCGTTTGTAGCGAAGAATCTATCTGATATTTACCCGCCGAAACCAAAGTAACAGGAATCATATAGCTGGCAAGGCGGTCTAACTTTCTACTCTCAATAGTTATCTCCAGTGGTGTTGAAATCGTTGTTCCTTTCTTAATTACGGATTCCATCCCTGAGATCGAGTAACTTCCTTCAGGGAGTGCCATGTAATTGGTATGATTCTCCCGGTTGAATTCTTCTATCCAATCCTCTATATAAGCAAACTTAACAGGGATATCTTCATCAGGCAAATATTGCCCGCCCCATGCAGCACCAAAGGCAAGTACATAGGGTTCATCCACAAGCTGTAGATTAAAACTGTTTCGTCCTTCTACCGCCTGCGGCATACTGATTACCGGTGGATGTCCTGGATAGATTTTATCAAAAACATCTTTGTTGCAACCTGTGCCAATGAGCAAACAGATCAGCATTAACGCCATTAAAGTTTTGAAATATTTTATCATTCTCATTTTCGAGTCTTTTTAAGGTTAATATTTCTACCAGCCCGGGTTTTGTTTCAGATTGGGATTACGAAATGTTTCGTCAAGTGTAATGGGTATCACAAGCATGGCATTTCTCCATGGCCTTTTTTCAACCAAAAACCTTTCGTACTTGAACCCGTCAGGAGAACCGGGATCTTTAGTCACCTTCATTCCATAAATTTCCTGTTCGGTGGATGAGGCGATCTTCCATCTTCTTACATCCCAAAATCTTTGATTTTCAGCTACCAGTTCTATTCTTCTTTCGTTTCTGATTCTTGTACGCATGTCGCCCTGTGATAAGCCTGTCGGCAAGTCTGGTTGCCCGGCTCTTTTTCTTACCAGATTTACGTATTTGGCTACATCCGAATTTCCAGGGTCTGCTTCGTTCAGCGCCTCTGCATAATTCAGATAAATTTCAGCCAGTCTGAAAACAATACCATCTGTTGTTCTGGAAGTTTGCCCCACGGTCTGCGATTCATCCACGAGTTTACGCATGTAATATCCTGTACGGGTGTGATCCGTAGCCGTACTTTGCTCATCCCTGCCTCCGGGGAAGGTCTCTACTGCCCTGCCCTTAAACATCGCCCCGTTATAAGTGATATCGGTATAAAAACGCGCATCCCTGTTTTCATACGGTCGCGACGGATTATAAAGAGATGAAGTTTCAATAGGCACACCGTCTTTCATTTCATAATCATCAACCAGGTTTTGGGTGGGTGCGCCCGCCGACCATCCGCTGTATCCAAACGGAAAATAATGTCTTTCAAATTCGCTGCCTCCTTCTTCATTCATTCTTACCCATATTACTTCCTTACTGTTCCAGGGTTGGATAAACATGGATTTGCGAGCCGCCAGATCAGGTGCCAGCTCATAACCGGCATCCGTAAAATCAATGAGTGCTTTGGCGGCCGATGCTGCTTTTTGCCATTTTGCCGGATCACTGGCCGTATTATTTTCAGATATGTCGGGAAGAGCAGATTCTTTGCCTGCTATGGCCCATAGGGGACTTGCTGAGTAGAGATATATTCTGGATTTTAAAGCGAGACAAGCGCCCTTGGTAACTCTTCCAAACTGTGTGGCGGGATAAGTGGTGGCAACCCGGCTAAAAGCTTCATCACAATCCTTAGCTATCTGCTCTACACAAGCATCGTAGGTATCGCGAGGTCGCTTAAGAGCCTCATCATCATTAGGATCTTTAATGACTTTGTCTACAATGATTACACCCCCAAACTGCCGAACCAATTCAAATAACGCGTAGGCCCTGAGAAAATAAACTTCTCCTATCCGGTTGCGCAGATAGCCTGGATTATTAGGATCATCGGGCGTATTGTATTTCTCTATTCCTTCCAAAATAGAATTTGCCTGCCTGATCATCACATAATAATCTCTCCACTTATTTCCGATCGGATTATTTGTAGGTGATAATCCGCCGCTATTGAAGGTCATGGATGCCATCCAGTTTGATGCATCTTTTGATTCATCAGTGGCTGAACCCATTTGATATCCACCCAGGTATCCATATACCTTAGGCAGTTTACTATATAAGTTATTGATGACCATGTCGGTTTGCGGAAATGAAGTAAAAATATCTTCATCCTGTTGCTGAGTAGTGGCAGCACGGTCTAAAAATCCTTTCTTACAGCTTCCGAAAAGGAGGGTAAGAAGTATAACAGGTATTATTATCTGAACTCTTTTCATGGT
>JBIQMB010000291.1:0-5284 GCA_044463745.1 Chitinophagaceae bacterium
ACCATGCGGGAATCCGGCCGTAAATTTTCCGTTCTGGATACAGATGAGGTTTATGAAATACCGGTGGTTATTCATATTTTACACACAGGTGGTGAGGTAGGTACCAATTACAATCCTACAAACCAGACAATGACAGAATGGATCAATTATCTGAACCAGGTGTATGAGGCATCGTACGCCGGTTATCCCCAAGCCGGAAATGGTGGAGTGAAGATGCCGGTAAAGTTTGTTCTGGCAAAACGAGATCCGGACTGTAAGCCCACAAACGGGATCCATAGGGTTGATATGAGTAGCTATCCGGATTATGTAAGTCATGGTGTGAGGTATGATGAGAACAACGGGTTAAGTGTAAATCAGATTTCTGAACTCATCCAGTGGTCAAAGGAGGCATACTATAATATCTACGTAGTAAATAAAATAGATGGAGGAGACGGTTATAATGGGGGCTCCTGGGCCGGGTTTGCATATTATGGGATTAGCAATCCACTAGCCAATGTTGATGGCACCTATATTTTGGCCAGATATTCTGCTAAACAGTATTCTACCTTGCCGCACGAAATTGGCCATGCCTTTGGGTTACGGCACACCTGGCATGATGGGGATGAAACCAAATGTTCGCTCAATGACAATTGCGACCAGCAAGGCGATTTGGTTTGCGATACAGACCCAAGTTATAACCTGAGAGGAAAATGTCCTTTAGCTACGGATATAAACCCTTGTACCGGAGCTCCATTTGGAGTAAATGGGGTGCAGAATAATTTCATGAATTATTCTAGCTGTATCCGAAATCATTTTACTCCCGGTCAGGCTGAACGTATGATGTTTATGCTGCGCAATTACAGACCGGGATTAATCCATTCATTAGCCAATGTGGAGCCTACGGCAGTAAATGAGTTTGTACCTGTATCCGCACAATGTATTCCGACCGAAATACTTAACCCCGGAAACAGATTTCTCATAGGCCCGGCAAATGTTATGCTTGATTCCATTCAGTATTTTTCAACCGGATACTCAAAGGATCATGATACCAGGTATTATATCGATAACACCCTGAATTGTTTGTTTAAAACTCATACATCCCTGATTGTACAAACGCCCTACTCACTATCAGTAAGCACTACTACCAATGGCCATAAAATCAAAGCATATATTGACTATAACAATGACGGAACTTTTGATGAAGAAGAAAAGGTAATGGATGTAAGCAGCAGCAAACCGGATACGACTTATTCGGTTCAGATCACTGTACCTTTTTCAGCGGTTAAAAATACCCCTTTACGGATGCGTGTGATAGGAGATTATAATTCGGTCGGCGTTAATCCTTCGCCATGTGGTAACTTAACCTATGGACAAACGGAAGATTTTAGCGTTACAATTGTGGACAGGGATGCACTCTTTACAGGATTGACAGATTTTATGGCAAAGCAATCAGCCAATCATTCCATCGCTCTTTATTGGAAAATAGAAAATGCCCCGGTAAATATTTCCGGGTTTGAAATAGAGAGAAGTGAGGATGGAAAATTGTTTAAATCTGTAGCAAGCGTTGCACGGCGGGATGGGAAACAGGATTATCAGTATATAGATGTAAATACGATTCCGGGGCAAAAATATTTTTACAGGTTGAAGATTGTCAATGCCGGTCGGGCAGAATACAGCCGGGTGGTATCTGTCAGTCCTGAATTAAGGCAAACAGCCGGTTATCAGATTTTCCCGAATCCTTTCTCCGAACAGTTTACCTTGAAGGCTGATAAGCCGGTAAAAGAAATCAGCATTTTTGATTTGTATGGAAGAAAATTGATGCAAAAAGAAATAGTTGGTTCTTCCGGTTACGAAATAAAGGTTAACCTCACCAATCATCCCGGCGGTATTTATCTGATTAAAATTACAGGTTTAAATGGTGAAGTAAGTTGGAAGAGAATGCTGAAGGAATAATGACGAAAGTATTCGGACAAAGAATTCTGACAGAGCCTGTATGAAGACTGAAGTGCTATAATTCAGGTGCTTATCCGACGGCGGGAAGGCTGTATTTCATCGCATCATGTTTGCGCATTCGTTGAGTGCAAACTTAATTATCGCGGTTTTAATCTGGAGTTGATGTAGCCATTATTTCAGGCACTTTAACCATACGCCAGTAACGATACTATTCTCAAGCTACGATTGCCGATCGCAATAACAGTGTGGTTTCTAAATTCGCCAGTTACATAATTTGTAAATCAAGTTTATCATATTTTTCTATCTTCGAAACAAATTTTAAAATTTTTATTTATGACTGCATTATGGATTATCGTAGGAATTGTTGCACTGCTTATCATTTGGGCAATTGCACTTTATAACAGTCTGGTAAGGCTTCGGCTCAAAGTTGATAATAGCTGGGCTGATATCCGTGTTTTCTTAAAAAAACGTTTTGATCTTATCCCGAATCTGGTAAATACTGTGAAGGGATATGCAGAGCATGAGAAAGGAACTTTTGAGGCCGTAACAGCCGCAAGAACGGCTGCTGCCGGAGTAAGTCCGGATGATGTAAAAGGTCAGGCCATTGCCAACCAGGCATTATCAGGTGCTCTGGGAAGGTTGTTTGCCGTGGCAGAAAACTATCCTGAACTAAAGGCCAATACCAATTTTTTGGAACTGCAGAATGCTCTGCAAAATATTGAGGCCGACCTGGCTAACTCACGCCGCTACTATAATGCTACTGTCAGGGATTTTAATATGGCTATTCAGCAGTTTCCTGCTGTAATGGTGGCCGGAAGTTTTGGTTTTACCAAACGCGAATTTTATGAATTAGAAAATCCTGAAGAAGCCAATAATGTAAAAGTGGAATTCTGATGAAACACTTATGCCTGCTGCTTTTTTTAATAACCGGACTGGCTTTTTCAGGCCGGGCACAAGAGTATTTTGATATTCAAAATTTCGACATTGACGTTCGCGTCAATCAGGATGCCTCTATTGATGTAACAGAAAAAATTTCCGTTCATTTTTTTGAGCCACGGCATGGTATATTCAGAAAAATTCCTTTTAAATATAGGCTTTCATCCATGCCCGACGATATGCTGCAAGCAGAAATAGCCTGGAAATCGAAGGGTTATCGTTATACGAAGATCGAAAATATTTCGGTTAAAAACTTTCGTTCGGAGGTGTTAGATGAAGGCGAATATAAGACCATCAAAATCGGATCGAAAGATAAGTATGTAAATGGCGATCAGGTTTACGAAATCAGTTACAGGCTTGTGGGTGCCATCAATTTCTTTCTGGATTTTTCTGAATTCTATCTTAATCTTATCGGTAATGCCTGGCCGGTTCCCATACACAAAGTGCAATATAAAATCCGGCTTTATAAACCACTGGATAAAGCACCCGATTGGTTTGTAGCCACCGGTTCGGCCGGTTCCAGAGAAGATATTTCAAAATCAATTTTTACAGGTAAGCAGATTCTTGAGGGTGACATCACCCAGGCTCTTCGACCGTATGAAGGAATGACGGTTGGTATTCGCATGCCCTCAGGATTTTTGACGAAGCCTGATTACAAATGGATGGGAAAAGGTTGGCTTTTAATTCCTTTGTTGGTGTTGGTGTTCATGTATCTGGTATGGAGAAAATGGGGAAAGGATTTGCCGGTAACCGTCACTACTGAGTTTTATCCGCCTGATGGCATTAGTCCCTCTGTTGCAGGTTACGTGATAGATGGAAAGCTGGACAGACGCGACCTTACTGCCCTCATTCCTTTTTGGGGTGCCGGAGGATACATCCGCGTGGAAGAGACAGAGAAGAAAAAGTTCCTGGGGTTATTAAAGGATAGCGAATTCACTTTTATCAAGGTAAAAGACCTCCCGCCTACAGTGCCCGCTTTTGAAAAAACCATGTTCGATGGTTTGTTTGATTACGGTACGGAGGTTCGGCTCAGCGATCTGAAAGATTCTTTTTATACCACCATGAACAGTGCAAAAAAGTCGCTCGAATCGGAGATTTCAAGAGAAGGATATTATGTGAAATACACACGCACATTTTCAGCGGTGCTACCTATTGCCGGTATCATCATTTTAATACTTAGTGTAGTCAATTTATTATCAAACTATCCGCTCGATATACTTCTTTGGTCATCGCTGGGTGTTTCATCACTCATCGTGGTGATATTCGGGGCATTGATGGAAAAGAAAACTAAAAAAGGAACTGAATTGTATCAAAGATTGCTCGGCTTCAGGGAGTTTATCAAGTCGGTAGAAAAAGACCGCCTGAAGGAATTTCTGAAACAGGATGAAAATTATTTTGATAAGGTACTTCCCTTTGCCATTGTTTTTAATGTAGCTGATACATGGAAGGATAAATTAAAAGGCCTTGAAGTTCCTCCGCCCTCCTGGTATTCGGGATATTATGCCGGACATGCCTTTAATACTTCCAATTTTATGAACAGTCTGGATAAAGGCATGGATGCCATGAGTCATACTTTCTTTAGTGCACCTTCATCTTCCGGATCATCGGGCGGGAGCTTTGGAGGTGGTGGCTACTCCGGTGGTGGTTTTGGAGGTGGTGGCGGTGGAAGCTGGTAAAAAAAGAAGGCTGCTCGATAGAGCAACCTTTGGAATCTTTTTCAAACTTTTAAACCGTGTTTCTTATTTTTTTTTACAACCGATTTAAAGAAGTTGAACGGGTGACTGGTGATTTGGGATTATTGGTTTTTTAGGATTTGTTCTGTTTTTCGAGGGATAATTGGATAATTAGTCTTTTATTTCTCCGCTCAACTTCTAATACAAAAGTAAACCTTACCCGTTTCCGGGAAAGAGAAGACCTACTCTATTTTAAGGTTATGAATTTTACGGAAGTTATCGTAAAAGTACGATACCCCCGGAAATCGTCTGACTTAGCTATCCTGATTCGGGAATCCGTTTCCTAATGCATTTCCTCCGCGAAAACTACTGCGTTCTTCCTTCTCTGCGCTCTTCTTCCTTAACCGTAATAATCCATTTCACTTCTGTTTCCTAATCATTTCCGTACTTTGTAAATATGAAAAGCGGATTTGTAAACATTTTTGGAAAACCCAACGCAGGTAAAAGTACCTTACTCAATGCACTCGTGGGCGAAAAGCTGGCCATCGTAACCCCTAAGGTTCAAACCACCCGACATCGAATTAAAGGGATTGTCACCACCCCTGAATACCAGATCATTTTTTCGGATACCCCCGGTATTATCGACCCTAAATACAAGCTGCATGAAAAAATGATGTCGGCAGTGAAGACAGCGGCTGAAGATGCCGATGTGATGTTGTTCATGCACGATTTAACGGACGATT
>JBIQMB010000292.1:0-5266 GCA_044463745.1 Chitinophagaceae bacterium
AAGTTCGCAAAGAACGCAGATAAATCTGCGCTGGAAGCAGCATCCGATTTTTTTTTTGTGGATTCAAGTGGCCAACCAATCCTACAACTGCCTGAAACTTTCCGTTTTGTTAATCCGCAAATCGCGCAGGATGGGCGACTTCGGACTGATGCTGATGCTGAAGAACTGATAGCGACCTACACCTACACTAATCGCCATTTGCCAGCAGTGCAGATCGCGGCTTAAGGACAATGACATCGGATCAAGCCGACCCTCATTGATATTAAAATAGGTCTGCAGTCCAAGCTGCCATTTGGGCGTCAGATTTAGCGTGCCGCCCAGGTTTAGATTCTGTTGCAGGTTTGTGCGGTACCCAAAATTCCGGTAAAAGGTCTTATTAAGTTGAAGCGAATAAGAGAAGTTGAGCGACCAGGGAATATTAAAGTCTGCATACTCACCCGGATGTGCATTGATATACGCCGCCTCCTGATTATACTCATCGAGCGAATAACCGCTATCGGGCCGATAACCGCCCGGCTTCAATCCTCCTTTGTCTCCTTCTTTTTTGTTACCGCCCTGAAATGAACTGCTTAAAGAAACACTCGCATTGGTCAGCCGACCCAAAGACAAAGGCCTGTCTTTCCATATCAACCGATCAATGGTGTGGCCTTCATCATCCTTTTGATACAAATCAAAATTGGCATAGGTTGATAAGCTCACTTTATTAAACAGGTTGGTGGATGCACTCATGGAGATGGGAGAAAATTTAAGCGAATCGGCCAGGAAATTATAGCTGCCCGAAATGCTGAAAGCGTCCAGAATAGAAATCTTTTTTATGGCTGCCTCGCCTGTGTCTTTTTTACTTCTCACCTTCATCGACAGGTTGTTTTCGATGGAGTAACTCAATCCGCCAAACTCACCGGGCGAGAAAGGACCATACAGATTATACCTGCTTTCAAAATAAGAATACTGATTTTTTCTTCCTGTAGAATCCGTAAGATAGTAGTAATGGTTTTTTTGGAAATCGGGCTGATAACTCATTGAAACGGATGGCCGCAGCTCGTGCCGCATGGCTATGAAACGCGAATCTTTTCGGGTAGATGTCAGCATACCAAATATACGCGTGCTGGTACTCAGCCCAAAGGCCATCTGACGGGCTGTATAAAAACCGGACTCTGTTTTTACGAGCAATGAGTCTTTGGACGGATTATTATAATACCGGGTAGATTTAATCTGGAACCATGTTTCCCTAAAGCTGACACTCGGCGATAATTGCAGCACGCCCATCGGCGGAAGTGAAAGTGAAATAGGAACCGAATGCTGGGCACCCCAGCGCATGGTATCCGCTATTTGCCTGAAGATGGATTTGTTTTCTACCGTGTCATAAAAAGTGGCGGTCGTATTGGCATTGACCTGATAACCAACCCCTATATTTTCGTACCATTTGGCTTCGCCCACCTGCTCCTTTCTCCGGAAAGGATAGATGGTGCTCATAGAAAAGTTTAGCGAAGGCAGGTCGATGGTGATCTGATTCAGGTTGGTATTTTGATTATGATTGGCAGCCAGGGTCAGGTTAAAAGGGCTTCCTTTCCAGGTTTTACCATACCTGATTGATGATGACATGCTGTTTTGGATATTGAGCATGGGATTATTGGGAACAAAGGAGTTGTAACTGCTGCTTCCTGCATTTACATTGGCCGAAAAAGATACGCCCGGCCTGGATTTCATATCTGCATTATGGCTCCATCGCACATTGAAACTTCGGTTTTTGGTGAAGTCAGGATCTCCTTTAAAGTTGAAATTGAAATGCTGAATATCCAGGGTGAAATTTCCATTGTAATGGTACCGTTTGGAGTATCGCGGATTTATATTCACCGACCATCCGCCATAGGAATAAATAGATCCGCGCAAGATGACATCCCAATACTCGCCCAACACTTTATAATATCCCAGCCCTTCAAATCCAAGCCCTCTTTGCACATTGGTAACAAAGGAGGGCCCCAAAATTCCCGAGTGTCGCTGTTGAGATAATGGATAAATCCCAAATGGCAGATACACGGGCAGCGGCACTCCTTCAATCTCAGGATGCACAGGCCCGGTAATGGCTACCTTTTCATTAATGAATTTTATTTTATTACTGATGAATGCGAAATGCGGCGTATCCAGGTTACATGTGGTAAAGCGGCCGCGCAATGCAAAGAAAACATCATTACTCACTCTTTTGATGGCTTCTCCATATACATACATTTCGCCCTGTTGGGTGTAAGTGCCCTTGGTCAGGCCTTTTCCCGTTTTCATATTGAAACGAAATGAATCACTCTCCGATTTGAAATCATCCGAAGTGTAGGTAGGCCGCGCCACCACTTTGCCTGCACTGTCTACCACCATGGACGCAATGATATCGCCTGTGGTCTGGTCAAATGAAATAATAGGGGACTTTATATCGTTTTTTTCATATTGAGTGGTGGATTCTTTTCCGTAAAGGGTAGCTGTTTTTTCCGCAATGTTTAAAACCAGTGAATCTTCAGCATAATATTCTACCGGAGATGTCAGTGCATTCTTTGAAAGTTTATAGGGAAGAGTGTCGGCTTTGTTCTTTTTATCCGTGGTGTCTTTAAACAGACTATCGGCACTAATCTTTAAGGAATCTTTCTGAATTATAATCTGACCGGGAATAGTATCCTTCTCTAATTTTGGCTTTTTTGAAACGGAAAAAAAACTTTTCTTTGAACATACAGGTTCTGTAATGCAGTGGCGATCAGGGACGAAAAATGAATTTGCTAATACTTGACTATTATGTAGAACTGAACTTGCAAAAATCATAAATACAACCAGGGTTGTAAATGTTCTTGCAGTTTTCAATTTTTTTAATCTCAACATAATAATAAAGTGGCAAAAATAAGAGTTATTACAGATAGTAACTGTGAAGATTAACTTGTTAAACCCATTAAAATTTTATAAAAAAGTGGCCGGTATTGTACATTTAGTATTTCCCAACATTCGTTCTGTTTTTATCAGGCTCGGACTTTTATTTTTTATGTTCTCTGCTTTTTCCACCATAACTTATTCGCAGAGTGCGAAAAAGCTGAAAACAATTATCGTTGATCCCGGTCATGGCGGAGCCGATGCAGGCGCTCATGGTGAATATACGGGCTCCCTTGGTTCGAGAGAAAAAGACATTGTATTGGGTATATCACTGAAGCTGGTGGATATTTTGAAAAAAGAATTGCCCGATGTCCGTATCCTTCCTACACGTACCAACGATACCACCATGTCGGTACGCGAAAAAGCAAAGTTTGCCAACGATAATCATGGCGATTTATTTGTATGTATCCATGCGGATGCTGTAGCCCTAAAGACTACGAGTAAAATCGTAGGATATAGAAACGAAAATTATACTACAACCAAATATGTAGGAACAGGAAAAAATCGTAAAAAGGTAGTGACCAAGCACACGCGCAAAGTGCCGATCAGGGAGGTAACCAAACATCCTACATCGCGCAAGGGGACCAGTACGCTGATACTGGTGGCTCGACAAACGGCCGATAAGGTGAAAGCAATGGAAGGAAGTGACATGGATTTCATCACAGATGTGGAAGACAGTACGCTCAACATAAACTATGATAGCCCGGAGTGGAAAGCCAGTGCTATTCTATATTCTCAAAAATACTTCAGACGCAGCTATCAACTGGCCAATTTGGTGCAGGAAGAAGTGGCCAAAACCGGCCGGCCTGATTTGGGTGTATGGCAGCGTGAAAAAGGGCTCTGGGTTTTACATGCTACCCAGATGCCTGCCATCCTGATCGAAACAGGTTTTATCGCCAACTACGATGATGAGCGATATCTGAACAGTGAAAAAGGTCAGCAGGAAATAGCTGAATCGATTGCCCGGGCCATCGTGAAATACAGAGATATTGTAGAAGGAAATGCCAAAGCAACCGTTTCGCATTCGCATGAATCATCGAATGGATCAAACTGATATTTTCTTTTTGGGGAAAAGTGTGTTTGCGAACAACAGGATGTAACAGCCCAAAATGCACTATGTTTTCATAACTGGCAAACAAATTGTAATTCATTATCTGAGAGTTGGATTTCGTTTTTCTATAAAATAAATATGGAATGAACAAACGCTGCCGGTATGAGATTTTGCAAAACAGTAAAAGTGTGACATTGACTGCAAATTTCGTTTTAGAAGTTTATCCGCCTTATTTTTGCAATTATCCGGTTCAATACAACCCTCAATTTATTTGATATTTTGCACCCTCAATCTGAATTATGAAAATAAGTAACGAAGCCAAAATTGGTTTGATAGCCATCGCAGCACTTGTACTCTTGTTTATGGGTATGGCCTACCTCAAAGGCAATAGTATCTTTCAGAAAGAAGTGACGATGTACGCCGTTTATAAGGATGTACTCGGACTCAAAAAGTCCAATCCTGTGGTGATCAATGGGCTGCAGGTAGGAAAAATCAGTGATATAGACGGAGGTAAGGATATGCGGAATATGGTGGTTTCGTTGACTTTTACTAAGGATGTGAATATCCCCGAAAACTCCGTCGCTATCATTAATCCGAATCTTTTGGGAAGCACTTCTCTCGAAATTCAATTGGGTAATGCACTGGCATATAAAACAAATGGCGACACCATTTCAACTGCACCCGGCGGCGGAGCCATTGATGAAGCACTCAAGGTGCTGAACCCTGTTTTGTACGAAGTGCGAAATGCCGTTAATTCACTTGATTCAGTATTGCAGATTATAGCTACCACCTTTGACCCCACGGTGAAAAGTGATATAAAAGATATTTTCAACAATCTGAATATGGTGTCGCAATCCTTCACCGTTTCTGCTAAAACACTTGAAGAAACCCTTAATCCCCAAACCGGTTCACTCGGACAAACACTAAATAATGTGAAGGTATTTACCAAAAGCCTGAGTAACAACAGCGCCTCAATGGATAGCATTTTTAAAAGTGTAAGTGCCACCAGCCGTCATCTGTCGGAAGTGGATTTAAAGCAATCCGTTGACAGTCTGAATGCGGCCATTAGCAGCTTTAAAGCCGTAGCTGAAAAAGTAAACAGCAAAGATGGTTCGCTTGGCTTATTGCTCAATGATAAAAATCTGTATAACAATCTGGAGGCCACTACCCAGAAATTAAATACCCTCATCGATGACGTTCGGGTTCATCCACGGCGATATGTCAATATCTCAGTTTTTGGCAGGAAAGATAAAGGCAATTACCTGGTAGCACCTATCAGCAACGATACACTTTTACTTGTTAATCCGTAAA
>JBIQMB010000293.1:0-5258 GCA_044463745.1 Chitinophagaceae bacterium
ATTTATAAGAAATATTCGAAATGGTCTTTAATGTTTCCAGCTGATTCTTTACCGGTTTTTAAAGATTGGCGTATATCTGTTTTCCATATCATTTATTTTTTAATAAAAGGGAATTTGTGTTTAATTTCGATACATGAATATAAGAAGTGGCAATGCTGTCAGCCGCATCTTTCTTCCTCTATGCTGGCCGCATTCGCATTCCAGGGTTTCGCAGTGATAAAATTTGATACTTTTTACCGATGAGAAGAATTTTTCTTCACATACTATTTTGGTCGGTTTATCTGGTTCAGGATACAACCTTTGCGTATATGATTGATGCGGCAAACCTGCCTGATTTCACAACCTCACACCTTGCTATGGCGGCCTTTCAAACCTGCGCGCAGCTACTGTGGCCCAAGTTTTTGTTTACTTATTTTCTTTTGTTCTTTATGCTCGAAAGATTCATTGAAAAAACAGGCCGCACCGCTTTAAATATATTATACGTAGTAATTGTTTTTATAATCTCTCTATCTTTTTATCGCGCCTTGCAGATATGGATAATTTATCCAGAACTTTATCCTGGACGGTCTGCCCCGGAATTTTTCAGTCCGCTGGGTTTCCTTTTTGCCCTTACGGATATCGGGTTTGTTTCAGGCATTGCCACATCAATCAAGCTGGTAAGACTACAGGTAGCAGCGATAGAAAAAGAAAAGCAATTGATAAAACAAAATCTGGAATCGGAAATTAAATTTCTAAAAAATCAGGTCAATCCGCATTTTTTATTTAATACCCTGAATAATATTTATGCGCTTGCACGTAAACAATCAGACAAGACTGCTGATGCCATCATGAAGATCTCAAAAATTTTCAGATACATGCTTCATGAAACCGGCAAAAACTTTATTTCTATTGGTGAAGAGATAAAAATGATACAGGATTATATCGGTCTGCAAAAGCTTAGATATAATGAGAGGCTGGTCATCAGGTTTTCAACGCAAATTGATAATGATTCATTAATTATTTCCCCATTGTTGCTTCTTCCTTTCGTTGAAAATGCTTTCAAACACGGAGCCAGCGAATGCTCCTCAGATTCATACATTCATATGTCGTTGGTTACTTTTGACCACCAGCTAAGATTCGAAATCCAGAACAACAAAAACGATGACGCTACCTCCGCTGCTGAAAACTCAAATATCGGATTGCTTAACATCCGCAGGCAACTTGAATTGCTTTATGGTGATTACGAAATGCGTGTAACCAACAAGAAAGATTTTTTTAAAGTCGTCTTAAACGTAAATCTTAAAAGTTATGGAAAAGTATAAATGCATGATTGTGGAAGATGAACCACTTGCGGTTGAGATATTGAAGGATTATATCGATCAGGTTCCGTTTCTCCGCCTCGTAGATGTTTGTAATGATGATTATTAGCCATGGATATCTTGAAAAACAAAGCGATTGATGTCGTATTCCTTGATATGCACCTGCCAAGACTTAGAGGGCTTGATTTTTTGAAAGTGATTAAGAATGCTCCGCAAATTATCATCACCACCGCCTACAGCGAATACGCACTTGACGGATACGAATTTAATGTAGTAGATTTTTTATTAAAGCCAATTGAATTCAACCGGTTTCTTTTTGCGGTGAATAAGCTTAAAATACAAGCAACACTCACTTCCTCAACGCGAGAAACGCATCCGGCTGTATCTATCGATAACCGGGATTTGCCACATTTATTTCTGAATACCGGAAAGAAAAAAATCAAGGTTTATTTTAAAAACATTCTTTACATCGAAAGCATAAAAGAATATATCAAGATTGTAACACGCGAACGCACGATTGTTACCAAATTTCAACTTGGTCAAATGGAACAGACGCTGGCAGAAGAAAAATTTCTGCGGGTGCATCGATCTTTCATCGTATCTCTTACAAAAATTGATGCTTTCACTGCCTCAGATATCGACATTAACGGTAAACTAATTCCGATTGGTAGAAATTATAAAGAGCAGGTGTTAAAGACGCTAAAATCTGATACACTGAATTGAGTAGAATAACCGACTTGGATTTTATCGGAAAAAAAAGAGCAGGTAGTAGAAACCACCTGCGTTGTACTCCTTTTCAAGAACACATGAGAATATTTAAACTAATGTAGTAAACGAATTAGTGTGTGCAAGTAAATTCAGTTTACCAGATAAATTTCAGACAAATCTATTTAGGAGCGGTTTGTTCATACAGAAGGGACTAAAATGCCCATGAACGCCATTCAATTAAGAATAAATCAACAAAACCCGAAGCACAGGTATTTATACATTCAACGACGATTTCATTGGTACGAAGGCTGTTTGTGAGCTTTTTCTTTACCGTGGTATCCGATAACCTGCTGTCTGTAGAAATCAAAATATTGAATGCAGCATAATGCCCTAAACTGCAATCATAATTAAGTAAAACGCGTAAAAAAATAATCATGAAACTTTTTATCCCGCTTACTCTAATAATGATATTGCTGTCCGTTGGAGCATATACTCAAAGCCGACAAATACATGGCCTTATCACCGATGCTGAAGGTAATCCGCTGGGTGGCGCTTCGGTAACCCTTAAGAACTCTCCTTTGGGAACCGCTGCCGATGCCTCCGGAAACTATACCATCATCGCTACTACAGGGCAGCATCTTATAATCTCTGCGACTGGATTTCTTGATCAGGACGTTACAATTAAATCCTCGGACGAGGTTAATGTTGTTCTGCAGAGGGGTAATAACGTCATGCAGGAAGTGGTGGTTACGGCACTCGGCCAAACCACTCAAAAAAGAAAACTTGGTTATTCAACCCAAACCTTCAGTACTGAAACCTTAAACCGGACTG
This sequence comes from Chitinophagaceae bacterium, assembly GCA_044463745.1. Classification (GTDB taxonomy): domain Bacteria; phylum Bacteroidota; class Bacteroidia; order Chitinophagales; family Chitinophagaceae; genus Ginsengibacter. Next base: position 2,838 of record JBIQMB010000293.1, read on the forward strand.
CAAATGTTGGCGCATTGGATGCGCTGGCAGGATTGCAAGGCGCTGCCAATATTGCTCCTTCATTTGATGATGGCTATACTGTTTACCAGTCCTTGCTGGGTTCTATTGATTCTGCTTTAAATCAGCCTTTGGTAACGGGCAAAACTGACAACAGTGATATTATATTTGGTGGCGATATTACGAAGTGGCAAGCCTTTGCAAACACGCTTGAGCTTAAGCTTTACCTCAGAATGGTTAATGCCAAACCTTAGGACGCACAGGCAGGCATCACTTCACTTTACAACCGCAATGCATCTTTCTTAAATATAGATGCAGCCGTGACCTCCTTTCAGGATGTGGCCTCTAAATCGAACCCCATGTATGAGCAAAATATCCGGCAGTTGAACACCGGAAATAATCTGGTAGCAAGTACCACTTATGCAAGCTTTCTTAAGTCAAATAGTGATCCTCGAATCGTTTATTTTTTCGGAAGCGCGTCGGCAGGTTCTCTTGATCAGGGCGATTATCTCAATACTTCACCGACAGCATTTGCTGCGGCGGTTTTTAAACAGAAACCCACCGATCCGGTCGTGTTTATTTCAAAAGCTGAATCCTATTTTTTACAAGCCGAGGCCCGTGTTCGGTACTTTGGCGGAGATCAGGCAAAGGCTTTGTACGACCAGGGGGTGTTGGCAGCCTTCGCTTCAATGGGTTATGATGGCAGCTCGTTTATCGCCCCGGGTGGCAAGTACCATTATCCGGCTGGCACTCCTGAGCAGAATATAGAAGCGATCGTCGTGCAGAAGTGGGCATCATTCCCCTATGGAGATCATTTTATTGAAGGATGGTTTGAAAAAAACCGAACCGGCTATCCGCGTACCAGTCCTGTTTATTCATCAAATGCAGGATATGTACCCGGTCAGTTTGTGGTAGCAAAAAACTCAGTGCTATTGGCTGGTGAGATGCCTGAAAGATTTGTTTTTCCGGATGTAGAGCGGTCAACAAATCCGAATACACCGGCTGAAAAGCCCATTACAACACCTGTTTGGTGGGCTAAACAATAATTAAATTTTTCAAAAGTTAAGAGATGAAAAAAATATTTTTTTTATTTGGTATCATTAGTTTCATTGCCGTATTTATATCATGCAATAAAGATACAATCATTAATACCCACGACAAGGTAGGCATTTCCAAGGTGACTTATTTTGCTACCATTACATTGGCAGGGAATAAAGTCATGTCAATCGTAAAAGGCACGGCTTTCACAGACCCCGGAGCCAAGGCAGAAGCGGGTGATAAAGAAGTTGAGGTTGTAACTTCAGGAACTGTTAACGCTAATACTCCCGGTTTGTATACCATCAATTACAGTGCTACCAACGCAGATAGTTTTAGTTCTTCCACCACCCGAACCGTTGTGGTATTGCCTGAAGCGGAAAAAACCGGCGTAGATATTTCCGGAACCTATAGTGCTGTACCTGTAGGAAGCACCCCTGCACCTGCCACCATTACTAAGGTGGCCCCCGGCGTTTATTATACAACCAACTGTTGGGGAAACAGTGGAGCCGTCATTCCGGCCTATTTTATTTCCACCGACGGGGTTTCACTCTCTGTTCCGCTTCAGGGATCGCCTTATGGAAACCTTGAAACAAGTGCACCCGGAACTTATACGGGAGGATTGATAAAGTGGTCAATTAACCTGATAGATCAGGGAGTAGAAAGGACCAAACAATGGCAAAAGCAATAACGAAAAAACTGAATAAGAATATGAAAAAAATAATATGGGTATTTATGCTGGTTTGGATAATAGCGGGTTCATGCAAAAAACTTGTTGATCCCGGACAAACCTCTGCCGTAAAAGTAGCCAATGAATGGTGGGCTACGCTGGACTCCATTGATGTGCCTGATTACTTTAACATTGGTCATATCAAGATCGCAACATACAATACTTCGGCCAATGATAATAACATCTGGGTAGATGATTATAAAAACGGATACGGTTTCAAAGTTAAGGTTGGTGCGGATTTCACCAATCTCACTTTCGGTTCTGATACTGCTGCAGCTAATCAGTATTTCATCTCAGGTAGTACATCTTTTCCTGAAAAGGCAAAAATAACCGAAGGGAAGATTTTTCCTAAGATGGGGCATTCTAAAACAGGCAATATCGTGGATAGCATTCATTTCAAAATAGAATTTTCCGATGCACCGGGTATGATTTTGGAGATGAATGGCGTGGAAAGAAGCAAGTTTCCGGCTGATGATTATTAATCCGACCTCAATGCGGAACTCTCTGCCAGGCGCGTTTACATTTTTGCGAAACATTGAATGGCTGTAGGTTCTGTACGGTGAAGGATTTTCTCATGTGCAACAATGAAATGAAATGCAACTGGCCTGACTTTGTTCCAGATCAGGCCGGTTGTACCTTATCTATATTTTAATAAATCT
>JBIQMB010000294.1:0-5254 GCA_044463745.1 Chitinophagaceae bacterium
GCCATTATAAACTGACTCTTTTTTTCCTTAAGTACTTCCAGAATGTATGATATAAGCGACAACTGACGTAAGGGAGATAGCGCAGCCTCCGGTTCATCGAGCAGATAAATACCTTTACCCGCAATCCTGGTCTGCAATATTTTCAGGTAAGCCTCACCATGAGAAAAAGCCTGCATATTTTCTCCGTAATCTCTTCGCATGGTTTGTAAAGGTATATTCATACTTTCGGCCAATTCATCTATCACAGAATCCTTAACGGTGCCTTTTAACTCATTTAAAAAAGTTTGGTTGCTACTCTTCGCCAATTCCACAGAATGAATAAACTGACTAAAATCTTCAGCACGAAAGAAGAAACCTTTCTGCGTTTCATTTCTCCATTCCACCCGGATATATGGTTCTAAAAGTTCGGCAGCCTGAAATCCATCCATCCTTTTAATATGGCCGCTTATAAGCGGGAGTTGCAGATGTAAACCAAGCGTCTCTAATAAAGTTGATTTCCCGGTGCCGTTATCTCCTACAAAAATCGTTATACCATGATCAAGGCTGATATTGCTGCATGCAATCACAGCCGGAACGTTGTAAGGAAAGGGTGCTTTCTTTTCTGTATTGATAGAGAACGATTTAATAAAAGGCATGATCTCCGAATTTATCCCAATTTCGTTATTTCTTGTTTAATTTCATGGTTTGAAACCATTAACTTAGCAGTCATTATGGCTATTGTTCAACAAATCCTGTTTATAATCTTAGTCGTTGTAGCTGTGTACCTCTTTACCAAAAAAGTGGGTGAAATACGCGCCAACATTAATTTGGGTAAGCCAAGAGACCTTACCGATAATCCGAAGGAGCGGTGGAGAAATGTATTGCTTTTGGCTTTTGGCCAGAAAAAAATGTTTAGGAATCCACTGGTTGGTGTGTTGCATTTTTTGGTTTATGCGGGCTTTGTGATCATCAATATCGAGATTCTCGAAATTATTCTGGACGGCATTTTTGGAACGCACAGAATGTTTGCCGAGTCGCTTGGCAGTTTTTATATTTTCGTAATAGATTTTTTTGAGATCCTTGCTGTGCTGGTCGCCGTATCCTGTGCTGTTTTTCTTATTCGTAGAAATATCATCCGCATCGACCGGTTTACAAATGGCGGCCTAAAAGGTTGGTCCTGGAAGGATGCCAACATTATCCTGGTTACAGAAATTGTATTAATGGTTTTGTTCTTAACCATGAATACCACCGATCGGGCCTTGCAATTACAGGGACATGCGGGATATGCAGATCATGGAAATTTTCTGGTAAGTGGGCTGGTAGCTCCTGCACTTAGCGACATGCCAGGCAGCACTTTGGTGGCTATCGAACGAAGCGCCTGGTGGCTTCACATCATAGGTATTTTTGCTTTCTTGAATTATCTGCCTTACAGTAAACACCTTCATATTGTTCTGGCATTTCCCAATGCATATTATAAACCACTACAGCCTTGGGGCGAAATGAATAATATGCCTGATGTGCAGAAAGAAGTTCAATATGTTTTTCAACCCGAAACGGCACCAACAGAAACTTCTGATGTGCAGCCCCATTTTGGTGCCAACGATGTTTTTGATTTAAGTTGGAAAAATCTGCTTGATGCATATACCTGTACGGAGTGTGGGAGATGCACGGAAGTTTGTCCGGCACATCAAACCGGTAAATTACTTGATCCACGAAAAATAATGATGGATACCCGCGACCGGATGGAAGAAGTGCGCGCTAACATTAAGAAGAATGGCAAGTACGAAGACACTGGTAGAAAACTACTGCACGACTATATCACCGCTGAGGAATTACGTGCCTGTACCTCCTGCAATGCTTGTGTGCAGGAATGCCCGGTCAGCATTAATCAATTGGATATCATCTTTCAATTGCGCCGTTCACTCATCATGGAAGAAAGCAATGCTCCTGCTGAATGGAATCTGATGTTCAGCAATATTGAGAATAATTTCGCCCCCTGGAAATTTAATCCCGATGACCGGGATGCCTGGACGCAACAGGCGTAAGATATAATTGTTTAAATGGTTAGATTTTTTGCAGCGAATCTGCTGTAGCACTTCTGTTTTTTCTGTGCATTAAGCCTCGCTCAATATGTCCTTTCATTATGAAAGGTTTCCACATTTTGGAAAGATTTACAGGGTATGCCATTAACTGCTTATAAATAGCAAATTAAAAATCCACCTTTTCAGGGATTTTAGAATTACCCTTTTTCAGGATTGATTCATGTTGCCCTTACTTTCATATTTGCATCCGTAAAATCAACAAGAAGTAAACACATTTTTTACTGATATCTCCACTTAAATGGTTCATCAAATGAAAATACAGGTGTACACAAAAATGGGATGGGATATATTTTTCTTCACATACAGTAATTCTTATTAAACAACTTCAATCACTAATTCTTAAAAATCATGAAAACAATTTCAACAGCTATTTCCTTTTGCTTTTTGCTGGTGCTCACTTCACAAAGCTTAGTGGCTCAAACCACAGAAGATGCCGCTTTCGGCCTGGGTACCAAAGTAGTTAATATTCATCTTGGCTTGGGCTCAACGCTGTATAGCGCCGGCTTTAAAGGCACTTTTCCGCCCATTGCGATTTCTTACGAACAAGGAATTGCGGATGGTAAATGGGGTGTAGGCGGCTATATTTCAAGAACCGGATCTAAATGGGGCGATGGTGAGGATTGGTGGAAATACTCCTACACTACGATAGGCGCGCGTGGAGCATACCATTTTTATACTACCGATAAATTGGATACCTACGGTGGACTGATGCTTGGATACAACATCGTAAGCAGTAAATGGTCTGGATCTTCAGACGATGGTTATCGCAATTTTAAGGCCAGTAGCAGTGGAGTTGGTTATGCAATCTTTGTAGGCGGCAGGTATTACTTCAGCGACAATATAGGGGTGTCTGCCGAACTGGGTTATGGTATTGCGGTACTAAGCCTGGGAGCCTCGATAAAGTTTTAGGTTGGCAGTAAGGATGCAGATTTAGCATCCTGAATGTTTTTGCATCTCCGGTAAAAAAAGTAGATCAGTTTTCATTGGTCTCTCATGATTTTTGCCGGAGATTTTTCTTTGCACTTGTTAATCCTGGTCAGGTTCATTAAGAATTTGATAGCCGGATAGAAGAAAAAATATTCATTATTGATATGGCTCATATGTGCGCTTCAATTCATTAGCTTAATGATATGAATATACAAACCAGTGCCAATAGCAAGGATGACTGAATGTACACAGGATTTTATTATCCAGGAGATGAAATGTAATTTCGTAGTTTTAGTGCGGATGGTGTAATGAGAGAACTGAACTTGTAACCTTCTGCCATTTGACGAAATCAGTAATCAAAATAATTGAATGAAAAATTTTATTCTCTTCATCTTTGTTTTCTTTTCCTGTACAGCCTTCTCCCAGTCGGGTTCCTACACCGTTTCAGGTAATCTTCCCGGTCTTGATACCGATACCATGAACCTGGATTTTAAGAACGATAAGGGAGAAAGAACCTGGAGGAAAATTCCTGTTAAGGATGGTGCGTTTTCTTTTACAGATAATATTTCGGGGATGCAGATGATGACCATCTGGCCGCAGGTGGAAAAGACAATCAAAAGAGCCGGAAACGGTACTTTCCCGGCTAAGTCTTCACAATTTAAGTTCGTGGCGTTTCCGGGAGCAAACATAAAATTTACTGGAGAAGTAACCGATTTTGTGAATGCATATCCCACGGGAGATAAAATTAATGACGACCTGGCTGAGATTAATAGTTCGATACATCCTTTATTAAATGAGAGTGTTAACATCAGTGTGAAACTGGCCAATAAAATCATTACAGATCCTGAGGAGATAGAAAAAGCAAGAAGGAAAGCTAATCAGTTAGATGATGAGGTAACCAAAAAGAAACTCGATTTTATTTCAAGCCATCCTTCGTCTCCTGTCTCTGCCTGGTACCTTGAAGATATGATGATCAGGTCGGAAGTGCCGAATGATATGGCTGAAGAACTATATGATAAACTGGATAAGCAATCGCTGAGAGATAATCCGTTTTTTGCCAAAGTGGTACAGCGAGTAGAAGGGATTCGCTCAACAGCAACAGGGAAGGCGGCGCCTGCTATCAAATCGGTACATACCTACGATCGTAAACCGTTTGACCTGGCTTCGCTGAAGGGAAAATATGTTGTATTGGATTTCTGGGGTACCTGGTGTGGTCCGTGTATTTCAGGCATGCCTAAGATGAAGGAATGCCTTGATAAATACAAAGAAAAGATGGAAATAGTGGGCATCGCTCAGGAATCAGATGACGGTACCATGTGGCGAAACTTTCTGGATAAAAACACGGAATACCACTGGTATCAGGTGCTAAACAGAGCTGATGAAGATTTTGTACTTAAATATAACGTAGCAGGGTTCCCTACGAAAATTATCGTGGATGAGGCAGGAGAAATCGTAGCCAGGTTTGTAGGCGAAGATGATGGTATCTACAATAAGCTGGATGAAATATTAAAGTAACATGTCCGTTTCTGAAATTGGAATCAGACAAAATGGTTAAAACAACCGAGCCCTTCTTTTTTTATTTAGAAAATCATAACACTAATTATCTTCCCATAGTGGGGTAAAAGTTTGAAATTCTATGTCTATGATGTGTAATAACTTTCATTGTTATTTCTTCATATACATATCATTATTTTAAAAATTATCATACGCAAATGAAACTTACTGCTGATGTAGAATCTTGCGGTTGCTACGAAACCGGTTCTAAATTTTCTGCTGAAAATATCGCTAATAAATTCAAACACCTTTGGCAACTTGTGGGAAACACGCCCATGGTGGAAATAGCATACAAGTACAAGGATGAATGCAGGAAGATTTATGCAAAGTGCGAAAACTATAACCTGACCGGAAGCATTAAGGATCGGATGGCTTTATATATTCTGGAAAAAGCTTACCAGTTGGGCGAAATAAAGCCTGGGGATACCATTGTAGAAGCTACCAGCGGCAACACCGGCATTGCGTTTAGTGCAATTGGTAAGGCTTTGGGTCATGATGTAAAGATCATCATGCCCAGCTGGCTGAGTAAAGAAAGAATTGATATTATCAGAAGCCTTGGTGCAGAAGTGATTTTAATTTCTAAGGAAGAAGGCGGCTTCTTGGGTAGCATAGCACTGAGTGAAAAAATGGCTGCAGAGGATTCGAATATTTTTCTTCCGCGTCAGTTTGAGAATCTTTATAATGCAGAAGCG
>JBIQMB010000295.1:0-5235 GCA_044463745.1 Chitinophagaceae bacterium
ATTGCTCTTATTTATCAGAATAACAGCAAGTTACATAGTAAAAAAAATGGGACAAGTCTATCATTTTTAGACTTGTCCCAAGAAGTGATCCGGCTGGGACTCGAACCCAGGACCCATACATTAAAAGTGTATTGCTCTACCAACTGAGCTACCGAATCTCGACAAACAATCTATGTTTGTTTCAAAAGGAGTGCAAAAATAAGGCAAAAAGAGATTGAACCAAACTTTTAAAAATTTTTTTTTGCCCACGAAATATTTTAATATCCGTGCGATCAAAAAGCACCATCTGATCATTGAATCGTGAAACCCAAAAATCGAAAAACCTCACATACATTTGCAATCAAAATTAGAGCATGTTCAGAAAGAAAATAGTAGTAATAACAGGCGGTACAGACGGAATAGGAAAAGCATTGGTAGAACAATTTATGGCAGAACAAGCCCTGGTGGCCACCTGTGGCCGAAGTGAAGAAAAACTCGCTTTGTTAAAATCCGAGCTGCCGGGTAAAAATTTATTAGCTGTGCAATGTGATGTGAGCCGGGAGCAAGATTGCAAGGCGTTCATTGAACAGGTCATTTCATCATTCGGGCATATCGATATTCTTATCAACAATGCAGGTATATCCATGCGCTCTCTTTTCAAAGACGTAAATCTGGAAGCCATGAAGCAGGTTATGGATATTAACTTTTGGGGCACCGTTTATTGTACCAAATATGCCCTTGAATCCATTGTTGAACATAAAGGCTCTATCGTGGGTATTTCAAGCGTTGCCGGCCATCGTGGCTTACCCGGAAGAGGTGGTTACAGTGCGAGCAAATTCGCGCTAAATGGTTGGCTGGAATCACTAAGAGGAGAACTACTGGATACCGGCGTAAATGTAATGTGGATAGCGCCCGGTTTTACACAAACCAATGTAAGAAAAGTGGCCCTGACCAAGGATTTAAAGGCACAGGGCAAATCTCCGCTTAACGAATCAAAATTAATGACCGCCGATGAGTGCGCCACCCACATCATTGATGCTATCAAAAAAAGAAAAAGATCGGAAGTACTGACCTTTCAGGGAAAGCAGACTGTGTTTATGAACAAATTCTTTCCGTCGCTTACAGATAAACTTGTCAGAAAGTTTTTCTTTAGGGATGGAAAACTTATCAAATAACCAGAACCCTTCATTAAAAAACGAATTATAAATTTACAAACCGCCGGTATTCAAATCAGATACTTTAGCTTTGTAACCTTCCATAACTTCAAACGGATTAGTGACCACATTTAATGGCTATCATAACGCTTACATCAGATTTCGGAAGACATGATTATTTATCAGGTGCTATCAAAGGAAACCTTCTACAGATAGACCCTTCGTTTAATATATGCGACATTTCGCACGATGTATCTCCTTTCAATTATCCCCAGGCAGCGTATATCTGTAGTAACGCCATAAAGAATTTTCCAAAAGACACGCTTCACTTAATTATGATTAATCTGTTTGACAGAAAAAGTAATCATCTGCTGCTTGTGCGTCATAATGGCCAATACGTTGGAATAGCGGATAATGGGCTTATTAAAATGATACTGAGGGAGCCGCCGAAGGAAAAGATAACTATCGGTTGGAACGGAAACAAAAATGTACTCAATTTTGCTGTAAAATTAACCGTAGCTTACAAGAGTATTATTGAAGGAAAAGGATTTGAGGAAGCGGGAAATCCTGATATTGAAATTGAAGAGAAAAATCCGTTGCGGCCCATGCATGGCGCGAATTACATGGAAGGACACATCATTTTTGTTGATAATTTTGAAAACGTAGTTACAAACATTACCAAAGAAGAGTTTGAACAGCAACGCCGTGGCAGAAGTTTTAAAATATATTTTACCCGCGGCGAAGTAATTGATAAAATAAGTGAGACATACGCCGATGTACCTGAAAGCGAAAAACTGGCTTTATTTAACTCGGCCGGATATCTTGAAATAGCCGTGAATAAAGGCAATGCAGCCGGACTATTTGGCCTGACCGGTTTTGTAGATCCCAAATCTCAGTACGCACAAAGCAGGCTGCTTTACCAAACCGTGAAGATTATGTTTGAGTGATTATCACAATATTTCTTCCTATTTTTACCCGCAAATAAAATTTCTTGACATGAAAAAAATATCATTGGCTATAGCCTGTACTTTTGTCTATATGGCCGTGGCGGCTCAGGTAAAAATGCCGGCAGCTTCACCAACCGAATTTATCCGCCAGGACTTTGGATTGGGTAGTATCGAACTTACATATTCAAGGCCAAGCCTGCGCGGGCGGCAAATGATTGGCGTGGTAGAACCCTGGGGCAATGTGTGGCGCACGGGTGCAAATGCAGCTACTAAAATCAGATTCACGGATGAAGTAGAAATTGGTGGCAAAAAAATTGATTCCGGTTCTTATTCACTTTATACCATCCCTCAAAAAAATGGAGAGTGGAGTTTTATATTAAATAAGAATGTAGGAAACTGGGGCGCTTTTGATTACTCCGAAAATTCCGAAGCACTACGCATTCCCGTTAAAGCCGGAAAAAATGCACAGAAGGTTGAAACACTCACAATGCAATTTTCGGACATCACTTCCGAAAGCATTAACCTCAATATTAAATGGGAAGATTTTGCATTGAAAATTCCGATTAAGACCAACATTAAAGAAAAAATTCGCGCATCAATCGATGAGGCCATGAAGGGTGACAAGAAGCCTTACTGGCAGGCTGCCACCTTCTATTACGAATATGATAAGAACTACAAAAAAGCTTTGGAAATGGTAGATGCCGCCTTTGCATCTCAACCGAACCCTCCCTATTACCAATTATTTTATAAAGCAAGAATAGAAAAGGATGCCGGGTTGAAAAAGAATGCATTGGCAACCGGACAGAAGGCATTGGACGCTGCCAAGGCTGCAAAAAACGACAACTATATTATCATGAGTCAGCAACTCATAGCCTCACTGAAATAATTTAATTTCTTAATGAAAAAAAGGAACTTCTTATCGGAGTTCCTTTTTCATCAATTATCTTTGCCGCGAACAAAGTAAAAAACATGAACAGATTTTTATTAACGACAGCCCTGATGATCATTGCATCGGGCGTATTTGCTCAAAGTTATTATAGAGAAGGAAGCACTAAATTTTCGTTCGGCCCCGTGATTGGCGTTGCTGCCAGTAATCCGCTCAAGGATGTTCCGGGTAATAAAGGATGGGGACTGGGTGCAGGAGGTATGATCCAGGTAGAGCACTTTTTTCGTGAAAATCTCAGTGCCTTAGGGCAGTTTGGGTTGGTCAGCTTCGCAGGCCGTGCTTCGGGTTTAGACACTAAAAACAAAGGATATACAACCATGCCGCTTCGCGGAGGACTGAATACCTATGCCGGTAATTTTCATATCGGTGCTCTTGTAGGTGTAGGACTGAATAGCTTTGCCAAGAGTTCTAAAACAGCTTTTGCCTATTCACCACAGGTAGGCTATAACTTTTCCAGAAATGATGTTCCGCTTGATCTGACGGTTGCTTACGAGGGTTATGCAGGACATGGCGGATTCTCTGCCTTTACATTAAAGCTATCGCTGGTTCTGTAATTTTTTTACCGGGATTTTTTATCTTTTATAATACATTCGAAAATTAAAACAATAAAAATGAACTCATTAAGACTCCTTCTATTATTCTTTGTCTTTGCAGTTTGCTTTACAGCATGCGGTCGCAAAAATATTGGGGATATTGAAGCCGGTACTCCTACCAGTGCCGACTCTGCATTAGCGCCTTCAAAACACGAACCCTTTCAGGCTAAGGAAATAGAAGAATATCAAAAAAGCATTCCAAAAGTCTATTACAGATAATAAGCAGGAAAATACTTTAATAAGCAGAAGGTAGTGAAAAGAATCACTGCCTTTTTTTGTAAAAATCATTTGTAAAATCTTCTCCTAATCAGGAGTACTGCGAACATTAAAAAAGCCGCTCATAAACTGAACGGCTTCTATTAAAAATTTACTTTCGAAACATTATCCGAGATACGCTTTTAATGAATTGCTATATCTGGCTTTCTGTAAACGTTTGATCGCTCTTTCCTTGATTTGGCGAATACGTTCTTTGGTCAGATCATATTTCTGGCCAATTTGCTCAATGGTAACCCCATTTTCGCCATCAAGACCAAAGTAAGCATTTACGATTTCAGCTTCGCGTGGACTTAAAGATTTCAAAACTCTGCGTATTTCATTTTTCAATGAATCGTGCATCACATCTTCATCTGTTTCGCCCGAACCTTTCAGCAAATCACCCATTGCTACATCTTCAGCTTCATGTACCGGAGCATCCAGTGAGGTATGCCGTGTGTTGCTCTGAAAAATGTTGTTGATCTCTGTTTCGCTCATTTCAAGCATTTCAGAAAGCTCTTCGGTAGAGGGTTCTCTTTCATGCTCCTGCTCAAAGGCCATGTAAGCCTTATTTGCTTTGTTGTAAGTGCCAATTTTGTTTTGTGGCAAGCGGACTAATCTGCCCTGCTCTGCCAATGCCTGTAAGATAGACTGGCGAATCCACCATACGGCATAAGAAATAAACTTAAAACCTTTCGTCTCATCAAACCGCTGTGCTGCTTTGATAAGCCCGAGGTTCCCCTCATTGATTAGATCACTTAATGACAACCCCTGATGCTGGTATTGTTTTGCAACTGAAACCACAAATCGCAGGTTGGCTGTTGTAAGCCTTTCGAGCGCTCTCTGGTCGCCCATCTTGATTTTTTGTGCGAGAATGGTTTCCTCTTCAGGCGTAATCATTCCAATCTTGGATATCTCCTGCAGATATTTTTCTACCGCCTGAGAATCCCGGTTGGTAATTTGCGTAGCAATTTTAAGTTGCCTCATATATGGTATCTATTAATTTAGTTCGTATATAGGATACAATTGGATGGGAAATTGTTACAAAAGAATTGCTAAATATAGTTTTTTCTTTTTAAACATTTGCAAAGGTAACATGTAACATTTACATTTCATAGTGTTTTGCCAATATTTTAGTTAAATACATAACAAATTTCACCTGTTATTCATTAAAGTAAACAGTTTTGTATTTTGAGTGATGAAAAAGCGGCTGAGAAGGTGCTTAATTCCAGGTTAAGTTTCGGAAAAAATAGAAAATGAAACCTGCAGAATCGTTGGTAAATGGAGGTTTAAACGACGCTCTTAATGTAAGCCACATCGGCTCTTGAGATTTCGATATCACAACATATTATCCTATATGAACG